>NZ_JBHMFT010000021.1:0-86213 GCF_051433195.1 Falsiroseomonas sp. E2-1-a20
TTAGGCCGGCTCCTTCACCTCCGTCAGGTTTTCCTGCAGCAGCCCGGCGCCGTTCGGCGTCCAGCCATTCTCTGGCGTCAGCAGCGGGTCGAGGCAGATGATCTCCTCGAACTCGTTCACCGCGTCGATCTCGGTGCCCATCGCGATGTTCGTCACCTTCTCCAGGATGAACTCCAGCACCACGGGCACCTGGTGTTCCTCCATCATCGCATGGGCGCGGGCGAAGGCGTCCTTGAACTCGTTGGGTGACTTCACGCGGATCGCCTTGCAGCCGAGGCCCTCCGCCACCGCCACATGGTCCACGCCGTAGCCGGGCACGGCGTCCGGATCGTCCACCGCATTGATGTTCTCGAAGGCGAGCGACACCTCGAAATCCATCTGGAAGCCGCGCTGCGCCTGGCGGATCAGGCCGAGGTAGCTGTTGTTCACCACCACATGCAGGTAGGGCAGCTTGTGCTGCGCGCCGACGGCGAGTTCCTCGATCAGGAACTGGAAGTCGTAATCGCCGGACAGCGCGACGATGCGCCGCGTCGGGTCCGCCGCGCGCACGCCGAGGGCGGCGGGCAGCGTCCAGCCGAGCGGGCCGGCCTGGCCGCAATTGATCCAGTTGCGCGGCTCGTACACCCGCAGCATCTGCGCGCCCATGATCTGCGAGTTGCCGATGGTGGTGACGAAGCAGGTGTCGCGGCCGGCCTGTTCCAGCATTTCCTCGAAGACGCGCTGCGGCTTCAGCGGCACTTCGTCGAAATGCGTCCGGCGCAGCATGGTGCGCTTGCGGTGCGCGCATTGCGCGGCCCAGGCGGAGCGGTCGCGCAGCGTGCCGGCCGCCCGCATCTCCTCCGCCACCTGTACCAACAGCGCCAGCGCGGCGCGGGCGTCGGAGACGATGCCGAGGTCGGGGCCGAAGACGCGGCCGATCTGCGTCGGCTCGATGTCCACATGCACGAAGCGGCGGCCGGCGGTGTATTTCTCGATGCTGCCGGTGTGGCGGTTGGCCCAGCGGTTGCCGATGCCCAGCACGAAGTCGCTCTGCAGGAAGGTGGCGTTGCCGTAGCGGTGGCTGGTCTGCAGGCCGACCATGCCGGCCATCAGCGGATGGTCGTCCGGAATGCTGCCCCAGCCCATCAGCGTCGGGATCACCGGGATACCGGTGATCTCGGCGAAGCGCACCAGCTCCGCGCAGGCATCGGCGTTGATGATGCCGCCGCCGGCGACGATCAGCGGGCGCGCCGAAGCCTGCAGCATGGCGATCGCCTTCTCCACCTGGCGGCGGCTGGCGGCGGGCTTCCAGGCGGGCAGGGGCTCGTAGCTGTCGATGTCGAACTCGATCTCGCCGAGCTGCACATCCACCGGCAGGTCCACCAGCACCGGGCCGGGGCGGCCGCTGCGCATCAGGTGGAAGGCCTGCTGGAGCACCTGCGGGACGAGGGCGGGTTCACGCACCGTCACCGCCCATTTCGTCACCGGCTTGGCGATGGATTCGATGTCGACCGCCTGGAAATCCTCCTTGTGCAGCTTGGCGCGCGGCGCCTGGCCGGTGATGCACAGGATCGGCAGGCTGTCGGCCTGCGCGGTGTAGAGGCCGGTGATCATGTCCGTCCCGGCGGGGCCGGAGGTGCCGATGCAGACGCCGATGTTGCCGGCCTTCGCGCGGGTGTAGCCATCCGCCATGTGGGAGGCGCCTTCGACGTGGCGCGCCAGGATATGGCGGATGGAACCGCGCGCCCGCATCGCGGAATAGAAGGGGTTGATCGCGGCGCCGGGCACGCCGAACGCACAGCTCACACCCTCCCGCTCCAGCACCAGCACCGCTGCATCCACTGCCCGCATTCGCGCCATGGTCGTTGCTCCGTTCTTCCTGGACGCGGCAGCATTGACGGCTTCAACGGGATATTTCAATTTTTTCGAAAGATTTTTCCATTTCAGTATTGGATAACGCAAGTAGCTGCGGAGGCGTGATTTTCTGTTTTCCAGAAGGCTTGAAGCGTCCAGACTGGAAAAACCTTCCGGAGGATGATGCGATGGCCGCACTGGAATCCCGCCGGCGCGGGCGCCCGCGGCTGGCGCTGGCCGAGGAGGCGCCGCTGCAATCGCTGGACCGCGCCATCGCCCTGCTGGCCGCGCTGGCGCAGTCCGACGGCGTGACGCTGACCGAGTTGGCGGCGCGCGCCGGCCTGCCGATGTCGACCGCCTTCCGCATCCTGGGCACGCTGCAACGCCGCGGCCTGGCCGAGTGCGATTCGGGCACGCAGCTCTGGTCCGTGGGCGTCGAGACCTTCCGAATCGGCAGCGCCTTCCTGCGCCGCCGCAAGCTGGTGGACCGCGCGCGCGACGCGATGCAGGGGCTGGTGGCGCAATGCGGCGAGACGGCGAACCTGGCGGTGGCGGAGGAGGATGGCGTGGTCTTCGTCAGCCAGGTGGAGACGCATGAGACGATCCGCGCCTTCTTCCGCCCCGGCACGCGCGCGCTGTTCCATGCCAGCGGCATCGGCAAGGCGATCCTGGCGCACCGCACGCCCGCGCAGGTGGCCGCCAGCCTGAAGCGGGGCGGGCTGCCGCGCTTCACGGAGCACACGCTGGTTGCTCTGCCCGCGCTGCTGGCGGACCTCGTGCGAGTGCGCCAGCGCGGCTACGCGATCGATGACGAGGAGCGCAACCTGGGCATGCGTTGCGTCGGCGCCGCCATCTTCAACGAATTCGGCGAGGCCGTCGCGGGCCTCTCCGTCTCCGGTCCTTCCGTGCGCATTACGCCGGAGGCGCTGCCCCGCTTCGGGCCGCTGGTGCGCCAGGCGGCCGATGCGGTGACCCACGCGATTGCCGGGCGGCAGCCGGGGTCGGCGGCCTGAGTGTCAGCGCTGCGCGCGGCCCGACTGGACGCCCTCTTCGAAGGCGCGGTCGCGCGCGCGGACGTGACGGTCGTAGACGAAGCCACCACCTGCACCCAAGCCAGCGCCGATGGCGGCGCCGAGCCCGGCATTGCCTGAGAAGGAGCCGACCAGCGCGCCGGCACCGGCACCCGCCAGGCCACCGGTCATCGCACGCTGCGTGCCCGGATCGAGATCGGCACACGCCGCGAGGCCGAGCAGCGCGGCGCCGCTCAGCGCCAGGGGAAGCCTGCGGATCATCGTACGGTCCTCCGTGGTGCGGGCTGCGTGGCCGCGGCGGTCGGGCAGGGGTAGGCCACGGTGGCCCAGCGCATCACGCCGTCGATGGCACGATCCCCGGCGTATTGCGGGTTGGCGCGCGCCCAGGTGACGAAGGCGGCCTGCGCCTGTTCCACGGTCGGCATCGCCTCGCCCAGGCAGAACATGGGCGCCAGGCCGCCGCGTGCCGTGATGGCTTCATGGTACTGCCCGGCGCCGATCAGAAATCCACGGCAATAGGCGACCGCCGCCGCATCGCTCGATGCGCATAGGTCGCCGAGCGGCCCGGTGGTTACAGGCCCGGTCTGCGCGGCGGCCACCCCGCCGAGGCCGGATGCCAGCAGCAATCCTGCGATCAAGGCTCTCATCGATCCTCCGCCCTCCGCTCAAGACGCGTCCCATGAGGCGCGTGGGGAAGTTTCACCGCGTCCGACCTGCCCCACATCGGCCGCGTGTCGCGGAAATATGCGCGGCGTTCCTGACATGTGTTCAGAAGCGCGCAGCCAGGCTGAGCGAGCCGAATTGGGAACCCTCGCGCTGCGTCTCGAACTCCTTGCTGCGCATCGTGTAGGTGAAGGTCAGGCGCGCGCGCGGCAGCATCACGGCGAACCCGATGCTGGCATCGCCGATCAGCGGCTCACGCTCCACGCTGCGGCTGTCGCGCCAGGTGTTGCCGTCCAGCGTGATGTCGCGCGCGACGGCACGGCCCTCGACCGCCGCGAAGCCGTACCAGCCCCAGCGCTCCGTTGGCTGGAAGAACACCGATCCGGCCGAGACGGGCCTGGCGCGCGGCGGACCGAAATCGGCCTCCAGCTCCGTACCGATACGCAACATCAGCCCGGCTGCCGCATAGGTCTGCACGTTGCCGAGGCTCACGGCCAGGCTGGGCACGAAGCCGTAGTGAAGGCCGTTGGTGTTGAGCGGCTGGTTCAACCGCCATTGCCGGTTCATCACCAGGTTGACGCCAGGCTCATCCTTGATCTGCGCATCCCAGCCCAGGGCGCGGTCGATGTTCAGCAGGTCGTGCGTGTTGTTCTGCACCTGCTCGCCCAGCGCGGAAGGCCCGATGACGCCGAGCTGCAGTTCGAGGCTGCCGAATTCTCTCGGCGTGTAGGAGATCAAGGTCACGGCGCCGTACAGCCACCCGGCATAGGGCCGGTCATCAGGATCGGGATTACGCGCGTAGGTGTCCTCGGGCGTGAATTTTTTTTGCCCGAAAGCCAGGCCCCAACGCGCGATGCCGCCGGTCGGGAACAGCGGCGAGGGACGATCGGTCAACGCGGCCAGCCAGTCCGGCGGATTGTAGGAAGGCGAGGTCCAGCCGAACAGGAAGCCGTTGGTGTAGAAGCGATCCCGGCCCGAGAAGGTGTCGTTCTCCAGCAGGAAGATCCAGGTCGCCGCCGGATCCGCCGGACGCGGCGGCGGCGCCTGGCCGGCGGCGGGCAGTGCCGCGAGCGCCGCGGCACTACAGATGGCGGCCAGGGTGATGCGGGCCATGGCTCAGAACCGCCAGATCAGGGGCACGAGGAAGACCCCCACGATGAAGAACCAGATCATCATCGGCAGGCCGAACTTCCAGTACTCGCCGAAGGCGTAGCCGCCGGGGCGCATGACCATCAGGTTCGTTGGTGTCGCGATCGGCGTCAGGAAGGCGGCCGCCGCGGCCACCGCGATGGTCATCAGCACCGGAAGCGGGGAGACATCCATCGCGGCCGCGGCCGCGACGCCGACCGGGATGATGATGAGCGCGGTGGCCGTGTTGCTGATCAACTGGCCGAGTATCGCGGTCAGCAGGAACAGCCCCGCCAGCAGAATGGTCGGGCTGCCGCCGGCCGCCATCGCCACCAGCCCATCCGCCATCAATTCGGCCGCGCCGGTCTGCACCATGGCAGTCGACAGCGGCATCATGGCCGCGACCAGGATCACCGTGGTCCAGTCGATGGCGCGGTAGCACTGCTCGACATTCAGGATGCGCAGCAACACCAGCGCGAAGGCGCCCAGCATGCCCGCAACCGCCGCCGGCAGCAGGCCGGTGGCGAGGAAGAAGACCATCGCGGCGAGCACGCCGATCGCGCCCCAGGCGCCGGCACCCAGCGGCACCGCCTGCCGGCGCACCAGTTCAGGCGAATTCACCACCAGCACCTGCGGATCGGCGAGGCGGACATCCAGCGCCTTCCAGCTGCCTTGCAGCAGCATGGTATCGCCGGCCTGCAGCGTCACCGGCTCCACGCCGGCATCGACGCCGCCGCGCTGGATGGCGATGACGACGAGGTCGCCGCTTTCGGTGACCATGCCCTGGAAGGCGGCCTGGCCGATCATCGCGGAGCGTGGTGGGATCATCACCTCCGCCAGGCCGGAGCTGCGGTTGAACAGGCTGTCCCGCAATTCGACGTCGCTGTTCTCAAGCCGGAAGGCCAGGTGCTTGGCCGAGGCGAGCCGTGCCGCCTCCTCGCCGGCGCCGGAGACGAGCAGAAAATCTCCCTCGGCCATCGTCTCCCGCCTGATACGCTCGCCGGTTTCGCCGTCATGGATCGCGACCAGGCGCAGGCCTTCCCAGGAATGAACCTCCAGCGCCGAGGGTGGCTGCCCGACCAGTGGCGAGCTGGCGCGCAGCCGCAGCCGGAACAGTCCCTTCTGCAGCCCGTACTGTTCGACCAGCGTCGTCGCGTGACGGCCGAAATCGATGCTCATCGTCTCGCCGGCGCGGTGCGGCAGCAGCTTCTCCCCGAGCAGCACGGTGATGGCCATGGTGCCGAGCAGCAGCGGGATGCCGACGATGGTGAACTCAAAGAAGCCGATGGCATGCATCCCGGCATCGGCCGCGGCTTCGCTGACCAGCACGTTCACCGGCGTGCCGGTGAGTGCGAGCATGGAGCCGGCATGGGCCGAGAAGACCAGCGGCATGAGCAACTGCGACGGCTTCCGCCGCAACCGCAGCGCCATCACCATCACCACCGGCAGCAACGCCGCCACCGCGCCGTTCACGCTGATCAGCGCGGTGAGCAATGCCACCAGCAGCGAAATCAGCACCATCAGCCGCGTACGGCTTTCCTCGCCGGCGCCACGGATCAGCATCTGCCCGGCCCAGGCGGTGACACCGGTGCGGTCCAGCGCCGCGCTGATGACGAAAAGCGTGGCGATGAACATCACCGCCGGGTCGCCGAAGCCGGACAGCGCCTGGTTCAGCGTGACCAGCCCGGTGGCATAGAGCGCAAGCCCGACGCCCATCGCCACGATGATCACCGGAATGCGGTTCCAGACGAAGAGGATGATGGCCACCAGGATGATGGCGCCCATCAAGGTCATGTCACTCATCGTCTACAGGCCCCAGGGCAGGCCAAGGAGGTACCAGGCGGCCAGCAGCAGGGTCCACACCACGGAGATGGCGATGACGTAGGGCAGCATCAGCGCGATCACGGTGCCGACCCCGGCGTCCTTCTGGTACTTGATTGCGAAGGTGACGATCATGGCGAAATAGGCGTTCAGCGGCGTGATCGAATTCATCGGGCTGTCGCCCACGCGGTAGGCGGCGAGCACGGTTTCCGGTGCGACGCCCAGTTGCATCAGCAGCGGCACGAAGACGGGCGCGAAGATGGCCCATTTGGCGATCGCCGCGGTGATGATGAGGTCGATGCCGAAGACGGCAATGACGAAGCCGATCAGCAGCACGACGGTGGGCAGGTTGAGTCCGCCGAGGAACTCCGCGAGCGAGACCGCAGCCAGCGTGGCCATGTTCGAGTAGTTGAAAATCGCAATGAACTGGCTGATCACCAGCAGCAGCAGGATCAGGCCTGCCAGGGCGCCGATCGACTTCTGGATGGCGGCGATGGCTTCCGCGGCGCTGCGCATGGTGCCGGCCGCGCGGCCATAGGCGATGCCGCAGACCAGGAAGATCAGTGCGATGGAGACGATCAGGCTGCCCATGAAGGGTGAGGCACCGATGATGGCGCCGGTGTCCGGATTGCGCAGTGGCGCGCCGGGCGGCAGCACCAGCAGCCCGATGAAGGCCAGCACGCCAATAAGGCCAAGGCCCGCGGCGCGGAGGCCTTTGTATTCGTCCGCCGACAGCACATTCTCGCCGGGAACCGTGTAGTCGCCCGTATAGGCACCGAGGCGTGGCTCGATCACGCGTTCCGTGATCAGCGCGATCAGCACCGTCAGCATGGCGACGGAGGCGATGGAGAACCACACATTGGCGGCGAGGTCGATCGACGCGGTCGGGCTGACCAGGCGGGCCGCATCGTTGGTGATCTCCGTCAGGATGCCGTCCACGGGTACGATGAGGACGTTGACCATGAAGGCGGAGGCCACGGCGGCAAAGCCCATGGCGAGCCCCGCGAGCGGATGCCGCCCGACGCTGAGGAAGGCCGCGGCCGCGAGGGGGATCAGCACGAGATAGCCTGCATCCGCGGCGATCGAGGAGACGATGCCGACGAAGACCAGGATGTAGGTCAACGCCCGCGGGGGGGCGACGATCACGAGCTTGCGGATCAGTGCCTTCACGAGGCCCGATTCTTCCGCCACGCCGACGCCCACCATCGCCACGATGATGACGCCCACCGCGTTGAAGCCCATGAAGTTCGGCACCACGCCCGTGAACATGAAGCGGATGCCGTCGATGGTCAGCAGGCTGCGCGCGGCCGTCGTCGCCGGCTCGATGTCCCCGGTGGCCGGATTGTAGGCCTGGTAGCTGACGCGGGCGCCGAAGGCGGAAAGCAACGCCGACAGGAGCACGACGAAGATGATGAGGTAGACGAAGATCATGACCGGATGCGGCACGCGGTTGCCGATGCGCTCGACGGTATCGAGTACCCGTTGCATCACGGTCTTCGCCTCCAGCGTCGCCGGTGGCGGATGGATCGCGCTCATGCCGACAATGCTCCCAGAATGCGCGCCCAGGAGCGGATGCCCTTCTGGAAGCTGACCAGGTTGTATTTCTCGTTCGGGCTATGGATGCGGTCATCCTCCAGCCCGAAGCCGGCCAGCACGACATCCATGCCGAGCGATGTCTTCAGCATGTGCGTCACCGGGATGGAGCCACCGGAGCCGATGAACACCGCGGGCTTGCCCCATTCATCGCTCAGCGCCTTCCGCGCCTTGGCGAAGGCCGGGTCGGTGTCGGGGAAGCGGATGGCGCGGCCGGAGCCGTGCTCGATGAACTCCGCGCGGCAGTCGGCGGGCAGGCGGGTACGGACATGGGCGCGGAAGGCCTCGCGGATGCGGTGCGGGTCCTGGTCGAACACCAGGCGGAAGGAGATCTTGGCGGAGGCCTCTGCGGGGATCACGGTCTTGAAGCCATCGCCCTGATAGCCGCCGCCCATGCCGTTGATCTCGCAGGACGGGCGCGACCAGACCATCTCCAGCGCATCGCGACCCTTCTCGCCGGCTGGCACGGAAAGGCCGATGACGCCAAGGAATTTCTCGGCGGTGAAGCCGAGCGTGCCCCATTGCTCGCGCAGCTGCGCCGGCAGGTCCGGCACGCCGTCATAGAAGCCGGGCAGCGTGACGCGGCCCTGGTCGTCGTACAGTTCCGCGAGGATCTTCGCGAGGATGCGGTTCGGGTTGGCCGCGGCCATGCCGTAGAAGCCGGAATGCAGGTCGCGGTCGGCGGCGTGGATGATTACCTCCTCACCGCACAGGCCGCGCAGCATGGTGACGATGGCGGGTGTCTGAGGATCCCACATGTTGGTGTCGCAGATCAGCCCGATATCGGCCTTGAGTTCGGCCTGGTTGGCATCGAGGAAAGCCGGCAGGTTGACGCCGCCCGATTCCTCCTCGCCCTCCAGCAGGATCGTCACCGAGATGGGCAGCTTGCCCGTCACCGCCTTCCAGGCGCGGCAGGCCTCGACGAAGGCCATCAACTGTCCCTTGTCGTCGGCGCTGCCGCGGCCGCGGATGACCTTCGTGCCGTCCTCCATGGTCTCGATTACCGGATCGAAGGGATCGCGGTCCCACAGCTCCAGCGGGTCCACGGGCTGGACGTCGTAATGGCCGTAGAACAACGCGGAGGGGCCGCCGGCGCTGCGGTCATGCGCGACGACGATCGGATGGCCAGGCGTCGGCCGTGCCGATGCCTCGAAGCCGATGGATCGCAGATCGTCTGCGTGCCAATCGGCATTCGCGGCGCAGTCGCTCGCGAACGCCGGGTCGGTGGAGATGGACTTGATGCGCAGGACGGCGAAGAGCCGTTGAAGTGCGCCGTCCATGTCACGATCAATCTGCGCAAGCACGCGGTAAAGTTCGCTCATGGAGTTCCTGCCTGCCGTTGTGGCGGCCGTGGGCGCATGTCGCGTCACCAGGTCCTGCCGGTGGGGTCACGTTAGGGACAGGCTGTGCGTCATCCCACGGCGACACGTCCCGCCGCTGTGCCCTCCGTCCGCCGCGCCGGCGCGGCGGTGTGCATCATGCGGCGCCACGCTCGGCTTCGGCACCAGCCAATGCGGTGCGCAGCAGATCCTCCTTGGTCTCGTCGAAGGAACTGCTCATGATCCTTCCACCCATGCCCTGCAGTCCCTCCATCACGCGCTCGGCGGTCATCTTGCGCACCAGGAGGAACAGGGCGGCTTCGCCCGCCTCCAGCGTCTGCGCCACCTCCTTCATGAAGGTGTCGTTGATGCCGACATCGCTCAAGCGACCGGCCACCGCCCCCGTCGCTGCGCCGAGTGCGGCGCCGGCCAGCGGGTTCAGGAACAGCAGGCCGATCAGGGACCCCCAGAGCGCGCCGCTGGCCGCACCCGCCGCGGTCGGCTGGAGGATCTGGTTGAGCTTGATGCTGCCATCGGGCCTGCGCAGCGCCACGGCGGCATCGCCGACCGCGATCAGGTACTCGCGCTGCATGGCGAGGATGCGCGCGCGCGCCTCCTCCGCCTGCGGCTCGGTCGGGAAGGCGATCACGAGCAGGTCGGCCATTGTTGAAACTCCATGTGGTGACAGGCGGGAAGGGGGCCGCGACGCGGTGGGAGGGGGGCATGCCGCGCCGCGGGCGGGTCCTACTCGACGACCGTGAGGTTCGCCGGGTTGAACCGCGCGGCGCGCAGGGCACCATCCGGTGCCCTGTAGACGACGGTGGACTTCAGGAAGTCCACGGCGATGACCTCCGTGGACGGCAGCCGAAGCTGCAGGTTGTTCAGCATGATGGTTTCCAGCACGCCGCGTGGCGTGTTGGCGCCGGTGGCGCGGCGCTCGACCTCGGCCCGCAGGTCGGCGTTCAGGTAGCCTAGTTCGGCACGCTCGAACTCACGCGACGGCTGGGCCGATGCGGCTGCGATCAACCCGAGGCCGATGGCGGCACCTAGCGCGAGCCGGCGCGTCGCCAACACAGCTGTCATGGACATCCTCTGCACTCCCATGGGTTCGAGCGGGCTCGCTGCGGCCCGCACCGGATCGCTACCAAGCACTGCGGCGTAAGGGATGGGCGCCGCGTCCCCGCCCTGCACCCCGTGTTCCTTGCCACATGATCAAGCTGGATTACGCGTCCACTTGGCGATAAGTCGTTGCCGGGAATTTGGCAGGAGTGCACCGGACGTGCCCGACCCTGGCGCGACCGATCTCCGGGACCCGGTCGCAGGTGGCGTCCCCGGCTCCGCAGGTGCGGAGCGTTTTTCGGTGGACACGCGCGGCCTGCCGCCGGCGATCCGCCTGGATGCCTGGCGGGCATTCTGGCAGCCGGCTGTGCATGTGACAGCAGCGGGCACGGGCGGTGACGGTGGCGAGGCGTTTGACGGCCAGGCGACGCTGCGCCGGCTCGGGCGCCACGTGTTGCTGGATATGAAGGCGACGCCCGCCAACTACCGGCGGCCCCGCAGCCAGGGATTGCGGGACGGGCTGGATCAATGGCTTGTCGCGCTGCGCATGGACGAAGCGGGCCGGCCACCCGCTTCGATCTGGCTCGGTTCCCTGTCGCACGGCTTCGGGCTGCGTCACCTCTGGGGCCGTTGGCTCGCCGTGTTCATCAGGCCGGAGTGCCTGCCCCAGGCTGCCTCGATTTTCGCGGCGCCGCGTGCCGTCCCGGTGCTCAGTCCGGCAGCGCGGATGCTCGCGGGCATGCTGCCGCGCCTCATCGCCTCCGCCGACCAGTTTGCGGCCGGGAATGAACCACGGCTGGAAGCAGCCCTGTCCTCGATGCTCGCCGCATGCCTGCTCGACGATCAGATGCTGCCGGTCTCCAACCGATGGCAGCTTGAGGCGGCGCGACGGGCACGAGTCATCGCGCTGGTGGATGCTTCGCTGAGCGATCCGGGACTGTCGCCCGCGAAGCTGGTGCGCCAGTCCGGCATCTCACGCTCGGAGTTGTACAGGTGCTTCGCGGCGGCAGGCGGCATCTCGCGTGCCATCCAGCTGCGTCGGCTGCGGCGGGCCTATGCCGAGTTGGCGCGCGCGGACGGACCATCCTCGATCAGCCGCATCAAGGAGGCGGTCGGGTTCTTCGATTCCTCCAGCTTCACCCGTGCCTTTCGCCGCGAGTTCGGCTGCACCCCGCGCGAGGTGCTGGCGCGCCGACCGCCGGTGGCGGCACATCCCCTGCCGGGCCTGGCGGCGGCGCTCAGCTTTCGCTGAAGGCGGCCTCCGCGGGAATCACGACCCGGGCGGCGCGCCGTTCCAGCAGCGCCACATACAGCGCCGGCAGCACGATCAGCGTCAGCAGCGTTGCCACCAGCAGTCCACCCATGATGGCGAAGGCCATGGGCCCCCAGAATACCGTCGGCGCGATCGGGATCAGGCCGAGCACGGTGGACAGCGCCGTCAGCATCATCGGCCGAAGGCGCGAGGTGGCAGCCGCCACCACGGCGTCGCGCAGCGCCAGGCCATCGGCCCGGTCCTGCTCGATCTGCACGATCAGGATCACGCCGTTCTTTGCGATCATGCCGAGCAGCGCGAGGATGCCGAGGATGGCGACGAAGCCGAGCGGCCGGTCGAACACCAGCAGCGCGAGCACTACCCCGATGAGGCCGAGTGGCAGGATCGCGACCACCAGGGCGAGTCGTGCGAAGCTCTGCAACTGGAACATCAGCACGGTCAGCATTACCACGATCATGACCGGCACCACGGCGATCACGGAGTCGCGGCTTTTCGCACTTTCCTCCGCGATGCCGCCGATCTCGATGCGGGTGCCGGCGGGCAGCCGGGCGTTGATCTCGGCGATGCGCGGCGTCACCTCCGCCACCACCGTCTCGGGCAGCACACCGGGCCGTACATCGGCCTGCACGGTCAGGGCAGCGACGCGGTCGCGGCGCCAGATCAGCGGGTATTCCTGGCCGTGCTCGAAGGTGACGAACTGGCCGAGCGCCACGGTACGGCCGCCGGGGATCGGCACCTGCATCGTCTCCAGCGTATCGAGCGACAGCCGTTCCGCGGCGGTGGCGCGGGCCCGCACACTGACCAGGTAGATGTCGTCGCGGATCTGGGTGATGACGGTGCCGGTGATGGCCGCGTTCAGCGTGCCGGCGATGGCGGCCGACGACAGGCCGAGCTGCCGCGCCTGCTCCTGGTCCACGACGACGCGCAGTTGGCGCGCCGGCTCGATCCAGTCGAAGCTGACATTGCGCGTCCCGCTGCTGGCTGCCACCTCCTGCGCCACTTCCAGCGCAACGGCGCGGATGGTCTCGATGTCGGGGCCGACCACGCGGTACTGCACCGGCCAGCCGACCGGAGGGCCGAGTTCGAGCGGGGAGACGCGTGCGGTGACCGTCGGGAATTCCTCCGCCAGCAGGGCTTCCAGCCGGCGCTGCAACGCCTCACGGACCTCCGGGTCCTTCGCAACGACGACGGCCTGGGCGAAGAACGGGTTGGGTAGTTGCGCGTTCAGCGGCAGGTAGAAGCGGATCGCGCCGCGGCCGACATAGGCGCTCCAATGTGCCACGTCCGGATCTGCCGCGAGCGCCGCATCCAGCCGCTCCACCACCGTCAGGCTCGCGTGGATCGAGGCATTCTGCGGCAGGGTCAGGTCGACCAGCAGCTCCGGCCTGTCGGAGGAAGGGAAGAACTGCTGCGGCACGAAGCGCAGGGCATAGAGGGATATGAAGAAGGCGGCGACGGCGACCGCAATCGTCACCCAGCGTAGCCGGATGGCCAGGGTGAGGAAGGCGGCGTAGCCGCGCAGGAATGCCCCGGGTGGTGGCGGCGCGCTGCCAGCCAGGGCCTTGGGCGCCTTCAGGATCGCCATGCCGAGCAGCGGCGCGAACAGCACCGCGACGAGCCAGGAGACGACCAGCGCCAGGCCCACCACCGCGAAGATCGAGAAGGTGTACTCGCCCGCGGAACTGGCGGCGAAGCCGATCGGGATGAAGCCGGCGATCGTCACCAGCGTGCCGGTCAGCATCGGTGCCGCCAAGGTCTTGTAGGCGAAGGTGGCCGCCTGCGCCTTGCCGTCGCCGAGCGACAGCCGCCGGATCATGGCATCGATCGTGGTCATCGCATCATCCACCAGCAGGGTGAGGGCGATGATCAGCGCGCCGAGCGAGATGCGCTGCAGGTCGATGCCGGCCAGCAGCATCAGCGGGAAGACGATGGCGAGCGTCAGCGGGATGGAAAGTGCGACGACCGCGCCGGCGCGCACGCCGAGCGCGATGAAGCTGACCGCCATGATGATCAGGATCGCCTGCCACAGGCTTTCCGTGAATTCGCCGATGGCGGTGTCCACCGTCTGCGCCTGGTCGGCCACCAGGAAGGGCTCGATGCCGATGGGCAGGTCGCGCTCCGCCGCCTGCATCTCGCGCCGCAGGTTCTCGCCCAGCGCCAGGATATCGCCGCCCGCGCCCATGGCGACGGCGAGGCCGATGGCGGGCTGTCCGTTCACGCGGAACATCGGCTGCGGCGGGTCGGAGGTGGCGCGATGGATCTCGGCGATGTCGGTCAGCCGCACCAGGCGGTCGCCGGCGACGAAGGAGATCCTGGCCAGGTCGGCCTCGTCCTGGAAGGCGCCGGAGACCCGCAGGGACAACCTCTCATCGCCGGTCTGCACCATGCCGGCGGGCTGCACGGCGTTCTGCGCCTGCAACGCGGCGATCAGCGACGGGTAGTTGAGTCCGAGCCCCGCCAGGCGTTCCAGGGAGAACTCGACGAACACCACCTCGTCCTGCGCGCCGAGGATCTCGACCTTGGTGACGTCCGGCACGCGCAGCAGCCGGGAGCGGATGGCCTCGACATGGTCGCGCAGCTCGCGCTGGCTGAAGCCATCGGCGGTGAAGCCGAAGATGATGCCGAAGGTGTCGCCGAAATCATCGTTGAAGCCGGGGCCGACGACGCCCTGCGGCAGGGTGTGGCGCATGTCGCCGATGCGCTTGCGCACCTCGTACCACATGTCCGGCACGACGTCCGGCGGGGTGGAGCCCTTCAGCTCCACGAAGATCGTCGCCTGCCCGGCGGTGGTGTAGCTGCGCAGGCGGTCGAGGTTCGGCGTTTCCTGCAGCGTGCGTTCCAGCCGTTCCGTCACCTGCTCCAGCGTCTCCTCGATGGTGGCGCCGGGCCAGGCGGCCTGCACCACCATGGTGCGGAAGGTAAAGGCCGGGTCCTCGTTGCGACCGAGGCGGAAGAACACGATGCTGCCGGCGATCACCGCCACCAGCATGAAGTAGGCGAGAAGCTGCGGCCGGCGGATCGACCATTCGGACAAGTTGGGTCCGATCATCGCACGGCATCCAGCAGCCGCACCTGCTGTCCCGGGCGCAGCGCCTGCACGCCGGCCGTTACGACGACGTCGCCGGCGGCGAGGCCGGTGCTGATGACGGCTCGCGCCGGGTCGTGCCGCAGGATTTCGACCGGGCGCAGCGAGACGGTTCGGCTGCCGGTATCCACCACCCAGACAGCGGGCGAGCCGCCCTGGCGGGTCAGCGCGCTGGCGGGAATCGCGTAGCCGGTACCGCCCTGCAACTCCATCCGTCCGGTCACGGTCGAACCCAGGCGCAGGCCGGCCGGCGGGTCGTCCAGGCCGATGCGCACGCGGAAGGTGCCGGTCACCGGATCTGCGCTCGGCGAAACCTCCCGGACCCGGCCGGTGGCGCGCGTGACGGGGTCGAGCGTCAGGGCTACCGTCACGATGACGCCGGGGGGCGCGCGGTCCATCACGGCGGGCGGCACGTCGAACACGGCATCCAGCCCGTCCTGGCGGGCGAGGCGTACGATCATGCGGCCGGGCGCCACCACCTCGCCCGCTTCCGCGCCGCGGGCAACAACGGTGCCGGCCGCGTCGGCCAGCAGTTCGGAGTAGCTCAGGCGGTTCTCGGCGATGTTGACCTGCGCCTGGGCCGAATCGACGGCGCTGCGCGCCGTCTGCAATTGCTGCGCGGCCTGGTCGTAGCGCTGCCGCGTGCCGAAGCCGCTGCGCAGCAATTCCCGCGCGCGCCCGTAATTCGCATCGGCCTCCACCAGCTGCGCCTGTCCCGCCAACAGGGCGGCGCGCGCGGCACGCAGCCCGTTCTCCTCGTTGGTGCGGTCGAGGCGCGCGACCACCTGGCCCGCCGTCACGCGGTCCCCGACGTTCACGAGCCTCTCGATCATGCGGCCATCGATACGGAAGCCGAGATTGACTTCCGTCTGTGCCTGGATGGTGCCGGTCAGGCTGATGGTCGTGGTGTCGCCACGCGATTCCACGGTGACGACGCGGACCGGTCGTGGCTCTGGCGCAGGCGGCGCCGGCGCTTCGCCACAGGCGGCCAGCACCGCGAGGGCGAGCAACAGGCAGGGCAGCCTCGCGCCGCCCGGAACGCTCGTCATGCTCGAAATCCCTGCGCTGTTGGGCAAGGGGAAACTAGCGTTGCGTCGGCTTTGCTTGACCGGCCACCCGTCCCGGCCCTGCGCCCTACGTCCCGAAGCCGTGCTGGGTGCGGCGCGCGGCGTGCTAGACGCCCGCGAGCATCGCATCCAGATCGAGCGACGAGCGTCGACCGATGGCCTCTGCATGGTCGCGCAGGAAATCCTCCGCCGCTCGTCGTCCGGCCTGACGCAGCCAGTCGAGGAAGGCCCATTCGGCGTTGAGCTTGGAGGAATAGCCGAGCGCCGCCATCACCTCGTTGCGCACCATGTGCAGCCGCATGCGGGCCCAGGCCGCGCCTTCGTCGTTGCCGGGGTCGGCGACCTTGCGCAGCAGGGCCATCATCTTCAGCTCCTTCAGCGCGACGGCGTTGAAGGAGATCTCGTTCACCCGGTCCAGGATGTCGCGCGCGGTGCGCGGCGTGCCGGGCCGCTCGATCGGGTTGATCGGGATAAGGATGGTGTCGTCGGAGGCCAGTTCCGTCACCAAGGGCGTCAGCGTCGGATTGCCGGCGAAGCCGCCATCCCAGTAGGGCTCTCCGTCGATCTCCACCGCCTGGAACAGCTGAGGCAGGCAGGCGGAGGCCAGCATCGCCTCGATGGTCAGGTCCGCATTGCGGAAAATCCGCGCGCGTCCGGTGCGCACGCTGGTGGCGGTGACGAAGACCTTGACCGGACCGTCGCGCAGCGCCGCGAAATCCACGCTCTCGCGCAGCACCTCCGCCAGCGGGTTGCCGGCGACGCTCGGCATGTCGTAGGGCGAGACGACGCGCGCCAGCAGGTCCATCATCAGGAAGGCGGGCGAGTTGTCGAGCGTCCAGCGGCCGAGCATGACGTCCACCGGCCCGCGCTGGAACGGGCTGAAGGTGGCGCTGCGGGAGACGCGGCGCCAGAACGCCTCCAGCGCCTCACGCGCGCCCTGGCGGCCGCCGAGGGCGTGGCCGCTGGCCAGCACCGCTGCGTTCATCGCGCCGGCGGAGGTGCCGGAGATGCCCTCCACCTCCAGCCACGGCTCCTCCAGCAGCCGGTCGAGAACGCCCCAGGTGAAGGCGCCATGGGACCCGCCGCCCTGCAAGGCGAGGTCAACCGTCACGGGATCACGTCGTTGCATCGCGCACTCCAGGCTGGTGGGTCAGTGCTTCCCGGAGGGAACCACGCGCACGCTGGCCTGCGCCAGCCGGCGCAGCAGGCGCAGGCGGCGCAGGATGGGGCGGCGGTCGTGCAGCAGCATCTCCACCGGCTTCCACATCGCCACCCAGCCAAGGATGCCGATGCTCTCGCGCGCAATGCGGGCCAGTGGCCGATCGGGGAAGTTGGTGGTGAGCCACCAGGCGACCATCAGGCAGCCGGCAAGAATCGCGAGCCCGACGGCGGTGCTGCGCCGCCCATCCGCCAGGTGCTCCTTGGCCGAGCGCTCCTGCGCCTCCGCCAGCAGGCCGAAATGCGTCGCGAGCGCTTCGCCGAGCCGTACCGCATCGGCACTGCCCATCGCATCGGCCGGCAGGCGGACGGTGACGCCGAGCGGCACATCCTCCGGCTGGCGGCGCGCCCATTCGATGATCGCGCCTTCCGCGGCCGCGCGAAGGCAGCCGGGATGCAGCGGCCAGGCGGCATCCACAGCGACCAGCTGGCCGACATCCATCAGGTCGAGATCGAGATTCGCCGTCGCTCGCGGCGCGGCTGGCACGTCGGCCTGTGGCGCAGCCATCGCGGCGTCGGACATGCGGCCTCCGGATCAAGGGAGCCCAAAGTCTAGGCGGCCACCCCGCGCGGGGCATTGCCATCACGTCCTGCCGCTGGGCCGGATGTCTCCGACGGAGCACCGGCCCGCAGGACACCTCCGTCCCACATCGGGGCATACGGAACTTTGAGATTCCAACATCGTAAGGGTTGCCAACTGCAACGAAATCACGGAAAGTTTATTTGATTCGCCAACTGTAACAGCGGCCATAACTTGTGCAGACGCCTTGGCAAGTGGTGCCGATGTCCCAGACCCGTGCCGGCCAGCAACATGCCTTGCCCCATACCGGTGTCGCGGTTGTCGCGCCGGAGGACCGGGGCACGCGCGACCTGGCGCCGCTGCGCCAGTCCACGCACGGCCTGCCGGCCCGGCTGCAATTCGACGCCTGGCGCGACGCCAATGCAGGGCTGGTCGATTACGTGACGCCGGGTACGCGACCTGCGTCCTACGAGGTCGAAGCCCTGACCTTCCGCTTCGGCGGATTGGCACTGCTGGCGGCCGAGACGCCCGCCGGAAGCTACCGGCGGTCGACCACCAATCTGCGCCGCGATGGGATCGACCTTCTGTCCTTTTCCATGGCCACGCATGGTCATCGCATCTACCGCACGCACGAGCAGGTCACCGTGATGCGGCCGGGGCAACTCGTCCTGCACTCGCTGGCGCAACCCTTCGAGGCGGCGCGCAGCCGTTCCGGCTGGCTGCACCTGTATCTCCCGCGCGACGACCTGCCCGCCGGCGTCGCACCCCCTGCGTCGGGTTGCCTCCTCCTCGACACGCCAAGCGGCCTGCTCCTGCGGGATTACATGCTGCTGCTGGCGGCTGAACTGCCGCACATGACGGTGGCGGATGGCGAACGCATGGCGGAGACCACCAGAGCAATGATCGCGCTTGCGCTGGACGACAGCCCGGTGCGGCAGGAGGCGGCCTTGGTGCCCCATGAAGCGGTGCAGATGGCGCGCCTGCGGACCCTGATGCGCGCCAACCTTGGCTCGGCGAGGCTTGGGCCGGATCGGCTTTGCCGGATGGCCGGAATTTCGCGCACGCAAATCTATCGCCTGTTCGAGCCGCATGGCGGCGTTGCGCTGTTCATCCAGCGGGAGCGCCTGAACGCCGCCTACCGGGCGCTGACGGATCCGTCCGACGCACGCAGCATCGCGGAAATCGCGGAAGCGCACGGACTGTTCGATGCTTCCAGCTTCAGCCGCATGTTCCGCCGCACCTTCGGCCTCTCGCCGCGGGACCTGCGCATGAACCGTGGGGCGGGCCTGCGGTTTGCCTGCCCTCAGCGCCAGTCTGAAAGCCGCGGCGAATTCTCGCTGCGAGGC
This sequence comes from Falsiroseomonas sp. E2-1-a20, assembly GCF_051433195.1. NCBI lineage: Bacteria > Pseudomonadati > Pseudomonadota > Alphaproteobacteria > Acetobacterales > Roseomonadaceae > Falsiroseomonas > Falsiroseomonas sp. E2-1-a20. The sequence goes on from NZ_JBHMFT010000021.1 coordinate 18,957, forward strand.
CTGTTGCAGGCCATGTAGGAGATCGGCCGGCGCCGGCTAAGCCTGGCCATTGGAGAAATGCGATGTTGGCCGGTGCCTGCGGCGATGCACAGCGGTGTTTGCCGGTTCATGGCGAGTCGCGCCGCCGGGACCTGCTGGCCCTGGCTGGTCTCTCCGTGCTCGCGGACAGGCCGGCGCACGGTAAGGCCGACTGGACGCCGTCGCGCCCGCTGCGTCTTGTCGTGACGTCCGTTGCCGGCAGCACACCGGACCTCGTCTGTCGGCTGTTAGGGGAAGGCATGCGCCGGTCGCTCGGCCCCGTCGTCATCGAAAACCGTCCAGGCGGATTCGGAACCATTGGTCTCTCGGAGGTGGCCCGGGCACCGCCGGACGGCCACACGCTCGGCTATGTCAACGTCGTCACGATGGCGATCAACGATGCGATGCTCGGGCGACAGCCCTATGTCGTCGAGCGCGACTTCACCCCGGTGGCGCTGCTCGGCTTCGTGCAGAACGCCATCCTGGTGCATCCGTCCCTGGCGGTCGCCACCTTGGCGCAGCTGGTTGCGCGACTGCGGGATGCGCCCGGTCGATTCGCCTACGGATCGCCCGGCATCGGCACGACCGGGCACCTGGCCATGGAACGGCTGCGGTCCCTGACCGGGGCCGATCTGCTGCACGTGCCGTATCGCGGCAGCCCGCAGCTGGTGGAGGCGCTGCGGCAACGGGAGGTGGAGATCGCCTGCGACAACCTGTCCTCGCTGGAGGCGATCCTTCACTCCGGTGATGCGCAAGGCCTCGCCGTCACCGGTCCGCAGCGCGCGCCACTGTTCCCGGACCTGCCGACGGTTGCGGAATCCGGCTGGCCGGGATTCCGGATCACGTCCTGGGGTGGGCTCGTGGTGCCGGCCGGCACGCCGCCGGATGCGGTGGCGCGGCTGAACCTTGCGGCGAATGCGGCACTCGTCATGCCCGACCTGGCGCCGCGCCTGGCGCGGCTTGCGTTCGAGACCAGCCCTGGCCCACCGCAGGCACTGTTCGAACTTGCAGCGCGCGAGAAGCCGATCTGGGCCGAACTGGTGCGACGTTCCGGCGCCAGGACCGACTAGGCCACCCGGAATGAGGGGCGAGGCCCGCTCACCCGGCCATCATGCTTTCGCGCACACCCTCCAGCGCGATCTGCGCCGCAAGCGCCGCCAGCAGCACGCCAAGGACCCGGCCGATGACGTGGCTGCCCGTGGTGCCGAGCAGCCTGGCCACCGTCGCCGCGGCCAGCAGGCAGACCAGCGCGAGGACGAGGACCACGACGAGTGCGGCGAAAACGGCGGCCAGCCGCGGCCAGTCCCCATCCGTCTGCTGCACCATCAGCACCATGCTGGTCATGCCGCCAGGACCGGCGAGCAACGGGATGGCGAGGGGGAAGACGGAAATGTCGTGCGCCTCGGCACCGGCCTTCTGTTCCTCCGGCGTCGCGCGCAGGAAGGTCTGGCCCATGACCATGTCGGCTGCGAGCAGGAACAGCAGCAGCCCGCCGGCCACCTTCATGGCCGCAAGCCCGATGCCCAGTGCGCCCAGAAGCCAACCGCCGAGGACCGCGAAGGCCAGCAGAACGACGGTTGCGATGATGGTCGCGCGGATTGCCTGCGCACGTCTTTCGGCGGCCGTGTTGTTCGCGCTCATGGACGCGAAGATGACCGATGTGCCGACCGGATCGACGATCACCAGCAGCGCGACAAGGGTGAAGCCGAAGGTTTCGAGCATGTCGGCCATCACCTCGGCGCCGGCCCGGCGCCGACGTTGTCTCGATTGTCAGCCCAAGGCACCGGCCCCGGCGTGGAACGCGCCACGCCTGAACCGGTGCGTGCCGCCGCGCTAGCGGATCAGCGGCGCGTCGATGGCATGGATCACGCCGTTGGAGCAGGCGATGTCCGCGCGCGTGACGCGTGCCGAGGTATCGCCCTGCGCCGTCAGGGTGACGACGCCGTTGGCAGCGCTGTGCCGCAGCTGCGTACCTGCCGCGGTCGTCAGAGAGCCGTTCTGGGAAAGCGCCGCGGCGTCATGGCGGCCCTGGATCACATGCGCCTGGAATGCGGCGGGCGCGAGAACCGGGTCGGCTTCGCGGTTGCCATCCACCAGCGGGAAGAGCCGGTCGACGAGCACGCTGCGCGCACCGCCGGACAGTGCGTCGTTGGTCGGCGCGAAGATCGTGATGCTGTTGGCGTTGCGGAAGTCGGCCACGGCGCGGGCGCGGATGACACCGTTCACGAAGCGGGAAAACTCACTCATCCCCGCGAGGACGTCGATGCAGTTGCGCTGCTGCGCCGCGGCGCCGGGCGCGGTGGCGGCGCCCGCGGTCACGGCCACGGCACAGAATGCCGCGAGGCGCAGCTTTGAGGATCGGTTGGTCATGGCATTCTCTCCTTGTGGCGGGCCGGAGCCCCGTATCGAGGTGGCGGGGGCTTCGGCCCGGACCGCCGAGCAGCACCCTAGGGCGGCGCATCCGGCGGCGGCATGGGCGTAGGTCTCAGGCCTATGCCAACCGTCCCATCCTCGATCGGCAAGCGTGGTTTTCGCGCGGAGCCTTTTCGGCAATCCGCCTTCCTGCGCAGGAAGCGGCGGAGACATTGGAACATGCCGCGCATCCCTTGGATGCAACGCCGATGTTCCAGGCCGTGCCGGCCGCTAGCCTTCCACGCAGTTGCGTGGGAGGAGACTGCGATGGATCAGGACAACGCTGGGCTTGTGGCCCGGCTGGCGCATGTGCAGGCAAGGTCCGATGCTCCTCGTCGGCTCCGCTCGTGCCGAGGGTGGCACCGCATGGCACAGGGCGTGCTGGTGGGCGCGGTCATGCTCGTGTTCGGAACACCGTCGCAATCGCAGTCGGACCTCACGCCGCAGGTTTTGCCACCGGCGCCGGCGCCGGCCGGCGAATGGCGCGTATCGATCGGCGCGGGCGCGCTGCTTTCGCCCGACTACCTCGGCTCCGACAGGTACAGCTTCTCGCCACTGCTCAGCCCGGATATCCGCTGGCGGGAGGACACGCTGTTCCTGTCGCTGCGTGACGGGCTCGGCGCCACGCTCCTGCGCCACGGCAATGTCTCCATGGGTCTCGTGCTGCGGCCCCGCTTCGGCCGCGACCAGGACGACAACGACGCGCTGCGCGGCATGGGCGACGTCCGCGCCGCCGGCGAGGGCGGTGCGTTCCTGCGCTACGCCGACCCGAACTGGCGCGGCTCCCTCGAGCTGCGCCAGGGCTTCGGCGGCCATTCGGGCCTGGTCGCCGATGCGCGTCTCGACCGGGTCCTGCGGCTGCGGCCGGACATCATCCTGGCGGCCGGGCCGCGGCTGAGCTGGGGCAGCGAGGATTTCGCGGAGACGTATTTCGGCGTGGATGCGGAGCAGGCCCGCCGCACCGGCTATGCCCGCTTCGCACCGCAGGACTACTGGTTCGCCGGCGTCGCTGCGAGCCTGACCCTGGTGCTTGATTCAAGTTGGAGCGTGACGGCCTTCGGGGAGGTTGGGCGCATCCTGGGCGATGCGGCCGATAGCCCGCTGGTCGACGGCCGCGGCAATGCGACCCAGGGGGTGCTGGGCCTGGCGGTGGGCTGGCAGTTCACGCGGTGACGCCGAGGCCAAGCCTCAGCGATGCACATTCCAGAATACGGGCGGCCCGGGCAGCACGCCCAGCAGCGACCGGCGGTAGGCTGTCGGCAGGAAATACTGCCCGAGCGGGATGTAGGGCACCTCGGCGAAGGCCAGGCGCTGCATCTCCGCGGCGATGGCGCGCTGTGCGGTGATCTCGGCGGCGTCGATCCAGGCGCTGGCGAGTTCCTCCATGCGTGGGATGGAGGGCCATCCAAACCAAGCGCGGTCGCCGCCGCCGCGGACCAGCTGGTGCACCCCCGGGTTCAGCATGTCGAGCGCCGCGAAGCCCGTGTAGAAACAGGACCAGCCGCCGCGCTCGACCGGCTCGCGGCTGGCGCGCCGCTGCACCACGGTTGCCCAGTCCGTCGCGATGATGTCCAGGTTGAGCCCCAGGCGGCGGAACAGGTCGGCGCCGACTTCGCCCGCTGCCTTGCCGGTCGGGAAATCCGTCGAGACCAGCGAGACCACGCGCTCGCCCCGGTAGCCGGCCTGGCGAAGATTTTCGCGCGCGCGCGCGATGTCACGAGGCCCGACAATGGCCTCCATGCCGGCATCCGTTTCCAGCGGCCCGCCGGGCGGCCAGATCCCGACACCGTCCTGCCACGCGCCATGCGCCGTGCCCGCCACCGCATTCATGAAATCCGCCTGCTTCACGGCGCTCAGCACGGCGCGTCGGATCGCCGGGTTGTCGAAAGGCGGATGCAGGTGGTTCAGGCGGCAGATGCTGACGCTGCCGAGCTGCGGTGTCGTCTCGATCACCAGCTCCGGGCTGCGGCGCAGGCGCGGCAGCAGGTCGAAGTCGGGCCGCTCCACCCAATCAACCTCGCCACGCAGCAGGGCCGCGGCCGCGGTGGCGGGGTCCGGGATCGTGTGCCACTCGACGCGGTCAAAATGCGCGACCTTCGGCCCCGCTGTCCAGTCGGGTGTCCCGTCCGCGCGCGGCCGGTAGCCGGCGAAGCGTTCATAGACGGCGCGCGAGCCCGCGACCCATTCGTCGGCACGGAACTGGAAGGGCCCGGATCCGACCACCTCCGTGACGGAGCGTGATGGCTCGGTCAGCGCGAGGCGCTCGGGCATGATGGCGCAGATCGGCGACGCCAGCTTGCCGAGCGCGTCGAGCATCGGGGGAAAGGGGCGGGACAGGCGGATCACGAAGGAGCGGTCATCGGTCGCCGTCATGTCCTCGGTCCGCGCCGCCAGCAGCTGGCCTAGCGGGTCGCGGCGCGACCAGCGGCGGATCGAGGCGACGCAGTCGCGGGCCCGCACCGGCTCGCCATCGTGGAACAGCAGGCCCTCGCGCAGGCGGAAGGTCCAGCGCAGGCCGGCCTCCTCGACAAGGTGCTGCCCGACCATCTGCGGCGAGGGCCGCAGCGAACCGTCCAGACCGTAGAGCGTATCGTAGATCATCAATGCGTGGTTGCGCACGACATAGGCGGTGGTGACGAGTGGATCGAGCACCGAGAGGTCCGCCTGCGGGACGAAGCGCAGCACCCGCGGGTTCGCACCACGCGCCACCAGGTTCGGCGCAGGCAGCAACGTGGCGGCCGCCACGGCGTGGAGGAGGCGTCTGCGGCTGGGCACGGTTGTTGCTCCACGACGTCTCGTCAGCCGGTCATGCGTGTCCGGATGCCTGAAGGACCGGTGCCGGCGCCTGGTTGACTGGCTGCTCGGAAGGAACGGCGCGCCGCAGCGCGCCGGGCGCGTAGCCGAATTCCCGGCGGAAGGCGCGGCTGAAGGTTGTCGGCTCGAGGAAGCCAAGCTCCTCGCTGATCTCCTGGATCGTGCGGCCATCGCCGGGATCGGCGATCGCCCGATGTGCCTGCCGCAGCCGTTCGCGCTGGATGTCGCGCACGACGCCGCCGACCGGCTCGAACAGGCGATAGAGGCGGGAGCGGGAGATGCCCACCAGCCGGCAGAGCGATTCAGGGGTGAGGTCCGGCGAGCGCAGATGCTGGCGGATGATGGCGCGCACGCGTGCGAGGCGCGCGGCCCGCACGACCTTGTCGTCCACCAGCCCCGGCGTCGCGCCGGCCGAAACGGCTGCCGTCACCAGCGCGCGTGTCGCCTCCACGGCGCGTGGGATTTCGGCGTCACGCATGCTCGGCAGTTCGTCGGCGATGCGTTGCAGGAAGCCGCCGAGCAGGCGACCCGAGGCGGAGGCGAGCGGCTCCGTGCGGCAGCCCTCGATCGCCGGGCCAAGTTCAGGGCAGCCGTCCCGCGGCATGACCAGGCAGAGCCATTCGCCACCGCGAAGCTCCGTCTCGAAAGGTTCGTCCAGCGAAAGAACAATGGGGACAAGTGGCGGAATGATCAGCTGGGTGTCGCCGGCGCGCACGGCATGCATGCCGCGGGTCGCGACGCAGACAAGCCAGTCGTCGCGAAGGTCGCGCCGGATCTGCGCCATCGTCCGGCCATGGCGAGCCAGTGGTCCGGCAAAGCGGTACAGCGCGAAGCTGCCCAGCTTCCAGATGCCGCGCTCCGCTGCGTCATCTGGTGCGGGGGCCAGGTCTTCCAGCAACCCGGCCAGGTCGAGCGTCGACGCGCGACCGGCTTGCCGGCCGGCCTCGTTCCTTCCGCCTTGGCACCGCGGGACCGGCTTGTAGTGCCCGGACTGCCAAGGCTCGCGCATCATCATGGTGGCCACCATGCCTGCCTCCTCGGTGTGACGCTGCACGACGCGATCGGGCAGCGCACCATCATAGTGCGATCGGGACGCGTCACGCGCGCACACCGAAACTGCGCACAGTCCTGGGACACTGGGCATAAACCGGAGCGGGCAGCCGGCAGTGGCTGGTATGTGCGGCGCAACGCGGGGATTCCCAACCCATCGCCGCGGCCCGGTCGCCCGCTAGACTGCGTTCGGCCGGTGTCGCGCCGTGCTGCGTCGCCGATGGGGCGACAGATGGGATGAAGATGTGTGCCGCTGTTTCAACTGAAAGGAGATCCGCATGATGACGAACCTGCGACGCACCTTCCGGCGCGCAAGTCTCGCGGCTGCCGCCTTCGCAGTGGCAGGCCCGCTGCCATCGCTGGCGCAATCCTCCATGGGCTCGCGCGAATTCCAGCAGGCGGAGATGAGCGAATTGTCGCCGGCCCTGCGCAGCGAGGTTGAGCGTCGCGTGGCCCAGGGTCCGGGCAATACGCCACGCGGCGTGCTCGAGGCAATGCTGCTGAACGAGCTGCAGATCCGCGAACCGGGCAGCCGCATCGTCGGGGTGGACATGGGCCGCGGCGTGGTCGTGCTGCAGCAGCAGGCCGGCACCATGAAGGCCTACACCTTCAGCAAGCAGGAGGGTCTGCGCGTGGTCGGCGAAGTTTCGCTGTCCCGTTGACCGCGGGCGCTTTGCCAAAGCTGGCGTTGAGCGAATCAGGCGCGGTCGTCCCGGCGCCGGCACGTCCGGGGGCAGCCGGGCCAGCGGAGGGCCAGGTGCTGCCTCGTGATCCTGCCCAACGTCGCCCGGCCGAGGGCGCGTTCGGCGTCGGTGGTGCGCCATCATGAAGCGTCCGCGCCTGATCATCATCTCGGTCGGCGGTGCCGAAGCCGGGATGCCGGATATGCAGGGAAGGCCGATGCAGAATTCCGTCCTGCTGCCGGCCTCGGTCCCGGGGTTGGCCGCCATCGCGGATTTCGACGAGGTGGCCCTGCTGCACCTGCCCAGCGCCTCGCTTTCGCCAGCACACCTGGTCGATGTCGCACAGCGTATCGAGGACGCATTGGCCAATGGCTGCGATGGCGCGGTAGTCCAGCATGGTGCCGACACCATCGAGGAATCTGCCTTCATCCTCGATCTTCTGGTTGGCAGCGAGAATCCCGTGGTGGTCGCGGCCATGTCGTGCGCCGGTGGAGGCCAGGCCCCGCATGACGCGGCGCGCCTGGCGGCCGCCGTCGCCGTCGCCGCCGCGCCCGAGGCGCGTGGACTGGGCACGCTGATCGTGGCCAAGGACGAGATTCACGCCGCGCGTTTCGCCCAGCTTTCCCATGCGCGGCAGGGGGCGGCCTTCGTCTCTCCACTGGCCGGCCCGATCGGCGCCGTGGTCGAAGGTCGACCGCGCCTGTGGGCACGCGTGGCGCGTCTGCCGAATTTCCCCGCCTATGGCGGGCCACCGCGGCAGGTGGCGCTGCTGCGTTGGGCGATGGGTGACGACGGGCGCTGGCTCGGCTCGTTGCCCATGCTCGGCTACGCCGGCGCGGTGATCGAGGGCTTGGGCGCGGGAAATGTCCCGATGGAGGCCACGCTGCCGCTCGGCGAGCTTGCGGCGCGCATGCCGGTGGTGCTGGCTTCGCGCTCCACGACCGGGTTCGTGGTGGCACGCAGGCGGAATGGCGCGGATGTGGACCTGCTTCGCCTCGGGCTGATCCCGGCGGGGTGGCTTTCCGGCCTGAAAGCCCGCCTGCTGCTTGGCGTCGCGCTGCGTGGCGGAGCCGGCCATGCCGCCGCCGCCGCCGCATTCGCGCACTATCAATGATGGCGGGAAACGCGCTGCGCACGCAATGATGGAGGGAAACGCGCTGCGCACGATGATCGGCCTGTGCACGGTGATCCTGGTCACGGCAGCGATGCGGGCCGCCGACGCGGTCTTCGCGCCCATCGCCGTCGCGCTTTTCGTGATCGCCCTCGTGCGGCCGGTGCAGCGCGGTGTCCAGGCCAAGGCGGGCGCGGGCGTGGCGGCACTTGCGACCATGGTCCTGGCGTTGGTTATGGTCGGGGTGCTTGCGGTGCTCAGCGCCTGGGCCTTCGGCCGGGTTGGCCAGTGGACCATCGTGAATGCCGCCACGCTCCAGGCGCTCTATGGGCAGAAACTCACGCTGCTGCAGGATGCCGGTGTACCGGCGGAGGCCTTGGCCGGGCTGTTCGACATGCGCTTCCTGGTGCGCCTGGCGCAGCAGGTGACGGCGCAATTGCAGGGTGTGCTGAGCTTTACCACAGTGACGCTGGTCTTCGTCATCCTTGGGCTGCTCGAGGTGGATGTGGCGCGTCGCCAGCTGGAGGCGCTGCGCGCTTCTCCTGGCGCCGCCGCCCTGCTGCGCGCCGCCTCCCGGACGGGCCAGAAGCTGCGTGGCTACATGGCCGTCCGCACCGCGATGAGCATCATCACCGGACTTGCCGTCTGGGCCTTCGCCAGGGCGATGGGCCTGGAACTGGCGGAGGAATGGGGAATCATCGCCTTCGTCCTGAACTACATCCCCTTCATCGGCCCACTGGTCGCGACGGTCTTCCCGACCGCCTTCGCCGCGCTGCAATTCGGCACCTGGCAGGTTGCCCTGACGGTCTTCGCCACCCTGCAGGTCATCCAGTTCCTGCTCGGCAGCTACATCGAGCCACGCCTGGCGGGACGGCGCCTGGCGGTCTCGCCATTCCTGGTCCTGGTCGCGGTGTTCCTCGGCTTCTTCGTCTGGGGAATCATCGGCGCCTTCATCGGTGTTCCTGTGCTAATCGCGATTCTCTGTATCCTGGAGGAATTCGAGGAAAGTCGCTGGGCCGCACGGCTGCTGTCCGGCCGCGATGCCGACCTTCCCCTGTTGCCACCCGGCGAAGGTTCCCGTCGGGCTGAAGCAGCCGGTTCGCGGAGCGGCTGACGCAGCGGCGCGGCCCGCGGGTGGCACCGGACCATGCCAGGTGTCCCGTCACTTGGCCGAGCGTTCAGCAGGCTGTCGCAAAGCGACCTTCACGGTTCCATGGCCGGTCCTGGCGGTTAAGGTTTACGAAGGCCCTGGCCCGCCCCAGGAGAGGGTGGCCGCGCCGCGCTTCAATGGTCATGAGAGGGTTGGACAGTGGCTGCAGCGCCCCTGGATGCGGTTGTGGAAGGTGGCGGCCATGATGGCTTGGCCGCTGCCGCGCCCGTCGGTGAGGTCCTCGCCCGGCACCCCGTGCCGGTGCGGCCGTTTTCGTCCTGGCAGAGCCGTGCGAACCATTTCCGATGCGGCGATCATCCGGTCGATTGCGAGGGTGAGGACGCCGAGCGGGCGGAGGGCGTGGCGGATCCTGGCACGCAGGCCGAGGGCCGCCCCCGGCAGCCCCTGGCCTTCTCGACCCTGGACCTGCCGCCATGGCAGCAATTCGATGCCTGGCAGGCATCCAGCGCCGGTACCGTGGAGGTGACGCCGCTGGCCGACCCGGCCGCGGGCTTCCCGGCCGAGCGGGCTGTGTGGGCTCTTGGCCCCATGGCGCTCATGACGATGCGGGCGCCGGCGGCGCGACTCGTGAGGACCGCCGCGGCGGCGCGCCGCAGTTCGCTGGACCACTGGATGATCACCATCGCGCTGCGCGGGGAACGGCGGATCCGGACCGATGCGGGATGCCTGACCATTCCCGCCGGGGTCGCCAGCATTGCCTCGATGAACGACGTGTTCGACTCGGACCGCTCGGACATCGACTGGCTCTGCCTGTGTCTTCCCCGCGACCTCGCGCCGGAGATCGCGACCGCGCTGAACGCGTCCCGCGACACGCCGCTCGATACCTCCATGGGCCGCATCCTGGCCTCCTTCCTCCTCCAACTCGCCGCCGAGATACCCTCCCTCGGCGAAGCGGAGCAGGCGCGCGTCGTCGAATCCACGCGCGCCATCGTCGCTGCCTCCATCGCGCCCTCTGCCGAGGCGATGGCGGCCGCGCAGGCGCAGATCGACCTCGTGCAGCTCTCGCGCGTCAAGGTCATCATCCGGCAGCATCTGCGCTCCGCCATCCTCACGGCGGAACGGCTCAGCCGGCTGGCCGGCGTGTCCCGCTCGCAGCTCTATCGGTTGTTCGAGCACCAGGGCGGCGTCGCGCGCTACATCCAGTCGGAGCGCCTGCGGGCGGCATGCCGCGCGCTCGCGGCGCCCGAGGGTGAACGCGACATCTCGGCGATCGCGGAAGATGTCGGCTTCTTCGATCCCTCCGCCTTCAGCCGCGCCTTCCGGCGGGAATTTGGAGTCTCGCCACGGGAATTCCGTGCCGCGGCGCTGGCCGGGCAGGCCGTCGTGCAGCGGCGCGGCGCCCTGAAGCCGGACACGACGGACCTCGCGGATTTTCTCGGCCGGCTGTAGCGGCGCATCGCGTCAGAACCTTGCGATGCCGAAGGCGACCAGGCGGTTGGCGATGCCGTGCCCGACGCCGCCGGGTCCCGCCGCCTGCGCGCCATCCTCCAGGTCGCGGCGGCTGAAGACGTATTCGACGCCGAGGTCGAGCCAGCCGAAAGGCTGCCGGCTTGTCGGGCTGCCTGCGAAGGGACTCCAGACCAGGTTCGCGATGACCTGCTGCATCTCCCGGTTCAGCGACAGCGCACCGCGGGAGCCGGGCGCGAAGCCGATGCCATCCGGGAAATCCTGCCGCGCATAGGCGTAGGCGACGGTGCTGCGCAGCGTGTCGCTCCAGAAGCGGCGGTAGCCGATGGTGCCGCCATAGCTCGGCACCGGCTCCAGGCTGTAGCCGGTGCCGGCCGTCGTGGCGATGTCGGACAGTGCCGCCTGGCCGAAGGTGTTGCCGGCGAAGTAGCGCCCGATGCCCTCGCCGTAATGGCCCATCAGCAGCAATTCATCGCGGCCGAAGGGCGGCATCCAGCGGCCGAGCGGCAGGCGCGCATGCGCTGCGAGGCCCCAGCCGAGGCTGCTTTCGGACCCGCCAGGACCCAGCGCGGTGCCCTCCGCATCGAGCGCGAGGCGTCGCACCAGGCCGCGCAGCACATACTCCTCCGGCCCATCGCGCCAGGTCAGCCGCGCCAGCAGATCCGGCGCCTGGTCGAAGACCGGGCTCGCGCCGCCATCCAGGCGGACCGGGCTGAAGATCGGGCCGTTCTGCGTGGTGACATCGCCATAGGGCGCCTCGAGCGAGGCCTGCATCGTCCAGTTCGCGCCGAAGCGCCGCGTCGCGCGCAGCTGTGCCTGGCGGATGAAGGACTGGTTCAGGTTCGTGGCGTCGTGATAGGCCTCGATCAGGCCTTCGTTCCACAGGCTGTTCGCCTGGCCGGCAAGGAAGCTCCACTCGCCGCGAGACAGCTCCGCGAAGGCGAGCCGCAGGCGGAGCGCGAGGTCGCCGCCCTGCGCGATCTCGCCGCGGAAATCCGCCTCCACCGTGGTGTCCAGGCGGCCCCAGGTGGTCTCCGTGCGGGTGTCGAAGCCGACGCGGGAGCTGCGCGCCGTGACGTCGAAGCCGCCGGTCTGGCGTGCGGCGGCGCTGCCGGTCAGCGGGATGCCCTGCACCGAGGCCGCATCCGTCGCGTTGCGCCCGTTGAAGTCGGTGTAGCCGGTCAGCCGGATGAAGCCGTAGAGCCGCACCGTGGTGTCGGTGTTCGGCACCCGCATCGCGAGCCCGTCGAGGCTGCCGCGCAGCGCCTGGTCCACCTCCGCCCGCACCACCTCCGGCGTGCGCGGCGGTGGCACGACGACGACGGCTGCGACGGGCGGTGCGGCAGCGGGCGCGGGCGTCGCCTGGCGGGCCGGCGTGGCGGCGCGCGCCGGTGCCGGGCGTGGCGCGCGGCGCTCGCGCTCCAGTTGGTTGACGCGCTGCTGCAGCGCCTCGATGCGGCGGACGAGGTCCGCGACATCGGGCTGCTGCGCCGCCACCGGCGTGGCGACGATCGCAAGAGCTACGGCGCCCGCCGCTGTCGAGATGCGCATCGTTCAATCTCCGCCGAGCATGTGCGGCGAGCATCAGGAATCGCGGCCGGCGCAGGAAGTGCGCCGCGTCTCGTGCGCGTGCCGGTCGTTCCGCGCTGCCTGCGGCCTCAGCGCACCGCGCCGGCTGTCGACCGCGCGGTGTCGGCGGCGATGTCTTCCTCGATCCGGGTGAGCAGATACGGGAAGAAGGGATTCGAGGAGAGGCGCAGCAGCGCATCCGATGCGATGGACAGAACGCCACGCTCTCCTCGTGGTGCGATGGCACCAAGCTGGACACCGAAATCCTCGGCCGGATCGGGATCGAGGCCGTACAGCCCATCCGTGATCGGGAAAGGCAGCGCGACATGCGAGAGCGAATACACCTCCCGCGGCCAGGAGAGTCCGGTAGGCCGCAGCTGCACATGCGTCGTGCCGGCTTCGGTCACACGCTCCTCCACCTCGGCCCGTTCAGGGCCGGCATTGGTGAGGACGGCCGCGCGCCAGGTCCGGGTGGCGGAGGGCAGCAGGCGGTCGAGCGCCGTCTCCGTCGCCGGCGTCAGCAGCGGCCCGAGCTTGGCGTTGCGGTTGATGTCGAACAGCACCAGCTCGCTGCCCTGTTCCGGCAACTGGTCATAAAGCGCGGTGATGACTGCGCGCGTGCTGACGGTGAAGTCCACCACCGACTGGAAGCTCAGGATCGGCGGCAGCGCCGCGAGCCGGCCCGCCGCCGCCTGGCGCCGCATCTGGTCCTGCACCGCCATGGTCAGCCGGTGCGACTGCCGCGCGCCGTTGACCGGGAAGGAGTTGTACTTGAAGGGAATGAACTCCGGCACGATGCCGAGCCAGGCAGCCTTGGCGAAGCGCGGCAGCAGGGCCGGCAGCGCCGTGATGCCGGCAAAGCGCGCGAAGGCGGTGATGCCGATCATGGGCGAGATCAGCACGAGCCGGTCGGGCCGGGGCAGGGCTGTGTCTTCCACCGCATCCAGCGCGTGCTTCAGGGCGAGCGCCGCGCCGGTCGAGAAGCCGACGAGATGCAGCGGCCGATCCGGGCCGACGCGCCGGCGGGCCTCGCGCAGGGCGAGGCGCGTGGCGGCGAGCCAATCCTCCCACGTCACCCCCGTCAGCGCGGCCGGCACCGTGCCATGCGCGGGCAGCCGGATGCCGATCGCGACCCAGCCAAGCTGGCGGTAGCGGGCGGCGACGTGGCGCAGGCTGTAGGGGGAATCCGTCAGCCCGTGCAGCAGGACGACGGCGCCGCGCGCCTCGCCCTCTGGCTCGAGCACGAAGGACCGGTTCCAATCCTGCACCATGCGCGCGGGATGCAGCGGGCTGTCGGCGAAATAGCGGTTGGCGGCAAACCTGTCTTCCGGCTCCAGTGTCTCCGTCACCTTCGTGCGGACCGTCGCGAAGGCCGCGGCTTCGGCGGCAAGCCACCCGGTCCAGTCGGCGGAGTCGATCTGCTCGGCGCGCAGCTCCTCCGGCACCACCAGGTGCCAGGGCGCGAGCGGCGGGCCGCGCTCGGTGTCCCACACGCGCAGGATCAGCAGCGCGAGCAGCAGCGTCGCTGCCAGAACCACGATCCGTCCCGGCAGGCGCCGCAGCCACCGTGGGATGCCCGTCACGGGTTCCTGCCGGACACGGTCATCGCCCCGCCGCCAGGCTTGCCGGATCGGGGGGCAGCGCAGCGGGCGAGGTGGTGACGAACGGCGGCGCGGTCTCCCACGCCGTGCCGTTCCGGCCGGTGACCCGGCCGTATTCGAACAGCGCCTTCATGAAATCAGGATCGAAGGCCCCGCTGCGCGGCGCCCTGAAATCGGTGCCGATATAGGCCACGCGGAAGCCGAGCCCGTCGCGCACCGCGGTCAGGTAGATCCGGTTGATGTCGTTGATGCCGCTGAAATGGAGCAGCGTGGAGGCGGATCGTCCGGTGATGCTCATCACGCCGCGCGCCACCGTCGCGCCCTCCAGGTCGATGCGCCCGTTGCGCACGACATGGATCACCCGCCGCGGCGATGCCGACCGGGCCCTGTCCAGCTCGCGCAGCTGCATGGAGGGCGGGTAGAAGAAGACCTGCACCGAGGCGCCGCCATCCACGTGCATCTCCTGGTAGGGGCGGCCCTGGTGCTCGATGTTCACCAGCACCGGCGGGAAGGCGCCGGGGATTGAGGCGGAGGCGAGCAGGATGCGACGGAACAGGTCCAGCGCCCCGGGCTGGCCGCTCGCCGCTATGGCGCCGATGTTCCAGACCACCGGGCGCTGCAGGTCGAGGTTGGTGGTGCCGATCAGCAGCAGCCGCCCGCGTTCGTATTCCCGGGCGATGGATCGCAGCATCGTCTCGTCGGCATAGCGCTCGATCATGCGATAGAGCGGCGACGTGTCGGCGACCGCCTCGCCGAAGATCAGGGAGAAGGCGGTGGAGAGCCATCCGCCGAATCGCAGCACGTCGGCCTGGCCGGCGGGGGTGAAGACCTCGCGCAGCTGGGCGTCATAGGCGGGACCGAGGAAGGCGAAGGGCGCGATCAGCGCGCCGGCGGAGATGCCGGTGACGACGGTGAATTCGGGCCGGTTGCCGGCCTCCGTCCAGCCGTTCATCAGGCCCGCACCGAAGGCGCCGTTGTCGCCGCCGCCCGACAGCGCCAGGAAATGCGCCTCGGGCGCGACGCGCTGCGCCGCGCGGCCACGCTCGACCATCAGCAGCCCCTCCCGGCTGAGGGCGTCGGGCGGGCCATCCGGCCAGAAGCGGGCGTTGGAGAGGCCGAGCACCGGCAGGTCCGTCGTCAGGACCGAGGGCGGCGGATCGAGGCGGACGATGCTCGCGCAGCCAGCCAACAGGCTGGCCGTCAGCAGCACCAGGGCAACATGTGTCGTGCCGCGAGGGAGCCGCGTGCGGTTCGACCGGCGGGCGAGGGGCGTGCCGGGCATCAGCTCGTCACGAACGCGCCGGTGCCGGCGTGGCTGCCCTGATGGGTTTGCCCGGGGGCTGCCCGACCTCGAGCATCCAGCCGCGGCAGGACTGCGTTGAAATGGGCCCGTCGGCCCAGGCGCCGGGATCGGCAGCCATGCTTCGCGCGGCAATTCGACCTGCAATGCGCATTGGAGTCACCCTTCTCCCTGTCGCTGGTCACGCTCGCAAGGCAGCCTTGGCGGCAGGCCGGCGACGCTTTCGCTGAAGCCTGGTGCACGCGCATGGTCCACCGGCGTGATGTCCGCCCGACGGATTAACGAGCCCGCCGCCTGGCAGCAATTGACATCATGTTTCGTTGCTGTGGCCGGCATCCCACGCCGGGCGGCATGGGTGCCGCGTCAAAGGCGCGGTTGGCCGCGATCCAGGTCGAGTGGCGCGAGGTACGCCTCGGGTGTCTCGTCCTTCGGCCTGCAGGAACGCGGCTCGGCACAGCGGAACCGCGCCGGCAGGAGGCTGAGGCAGGCTATCGCGAGGTGGCCGCGAGGTGCTGGCGGAAGCGCGGCATCACCTCCTCCGCCAGGCGATGCATCGTCTCCTGCTCCCACGCCCGGTTGGGGCCGCTCCAGTCGAGGCCGGCCATCAGCACGTGGTCGAACGGCCCCGCGCGCTCCCGCAGCGCGACCAGCCGGTCCAGCACCGTCTGCGCCGATCCGGCGATGACGCAATCCGCGATGATCGCCTCCAGCGTCACGCCCTCGTCGGGCGTCCCGGCGCTCGGCTTCAGGGTCGCGAGCATGCCAGCGCGGCGGGCCAGGGTCGAGAGGTAGTGGAAGTAGTAGCGGTTGGCGGAGGCGGCATTGAAGATGCGGTCGCGCGCCTCGGCATCGGTGTCGGCGATGCAGAAGTTGCGGGCGATCCGCCAGTCGGCGCCCGCCACCTCGCGGCCCTTGGCAGCCAGCGCCGTGCGCAGCGTATGCCCATGCCCCTCCAGGATGCGTTCCGCGACGAAATTCGCCGAGACCACGCCCCAGCCGCGCTCGGCTGCCATGCGGACGCCGAAGCTGTCGGCGCTGCGCGCGGTGATCGCGATCGGGGGGTGGGGGCGGCTGAAGGGCTTCGGCATGGTGCCGATGCCGAATTCCGGGATCACCGCCTGGCTGATGCGGGCGGACCAGGTCGGACCCTCGATGGCGTAGGGCGGATCCTGGCGCCAGATCTCCAGGATGATGTCGATCGCCTCCAGCATGCGCTTGCCGCGCTGCATGGCGTCGGTGTTGCCGAACAGCTCCCAGTCGGACGGCAGGCCACCCGGGCCGATCCCCAGGATCAGGCGGCCTTCCGTCATGTGGTCGAACTGCGCCACCTCGGCGGCGACCATGGCGGGGTGGTGGTTCGGCAGGTTGATCACGCCAGTGGCGAAGGTCAGCCGCGTCCGCGGCGCCAGCGCGGCCATGAACATCAGGGGCGAGGCGATCGGCTCCGAGGTGGCGGAGAAATGCTCGCCGACCCAGAGCTCGTCGAAGCCGAGCCGGTCGGCGAGCAGGGATTTCTCCGTGTCCTCGGCCAGCGTCTCGTGCATCGGCCGCTCGGGTGGATGCAGCGGCATCATGAACAGGCCGAGGCGCATCGTGTGTTCCTTCTGCTGTCTGCGGCGTCGCTACAGTCTCAGCCCGCTGATCGCGCCACGCCCATCGCCGACCATCCAGACCGACAGGTCCGTTCGCCGCAGACGCCGCTGCTGCATGCGGCGTTGCCGTGTCCTGCCATGATGATGCTGGGCCATGCCCCGTGGGGGGGCAAGCGGGCGCAGGCGTCACCCCCGCTGCTGCGCCCGTGCCCTTGGGCCAGGCAGGCCACCCTGGTCCGCGGTGAAACGGCCGATGAGGCGATGGCGGCCGCCCGGATGCCAGAGGCGCGCGAAGGTGACGGGTACCTCCCCGTTCCAGGTCCGGCGCTCCACCACCAGCGCCGGCTCGCCCGCCTCCATGCCCAGCCAGCGAGCGATGCGGGGCGGGGTGCGCGTGGCGAGGATGGCGTGCTCGGCCTCGGTCCAGGCGATGTGGTCCAGCAGCCAGCGGCCGGGCGGGGTGGCGGCGAAGCGCTCGGCGGCGGCGGCGGGCGCGGCGGCCAGGTGGATGCGCCGTTCCTCCAGCTGCACGGGTGCGCCATCGGCCAAATGCCGCGTGGTCAGTGCCAGCAGCGGCGCACCTTCCTCGACGGTCAGGGCGGCGGCGTCGGCCGCGGTGGCGGGGCGGGTCGCGCGGTAGAGGATGTCATGCGCATGGGTGCCGCCGGCGGCCGCGATCTCGGCGCCGATGTCCCAGATCTCGAACACCGCCCGGCCACGCGCCTCGGGGCTGGCGATGGTGCCGGCGCGCCGGTTGCGGCGCACCAGCCCTTCCGAGGCAAGCTGCGCGATGGCGCGATGCACCGTCATGCGCGAGGCGCCGAACAGCGCCATCAGCTCGGCCTCCGGCGGGATGCGCCCGCCAGGCGGGATGCGGCCGGAGAGGATGGCCTGGGCCACGGCGCGGCGGATCTGCCCGTGCACCGGCCCCTGGCCGTCCAGGGTGAAGTCGCTCATGCCGCCAGGATGCGGGCGAGGACGGCGGCCACCCGCGCCTCGGCGGCGGCACGAAGCGGGTGGCGTCCCGCCTCCACCACGCGCCGGCCGCGCACCAGCACGTCGCGGATCGGCGAGGTCCGGCTGGCGAAGACCAGCGCGTCCAGCCACCGGTCGCCATCCCGCGCCGCGAGCGCCGGGTGCGCGGGGTCCAGCAGCAGCAGGTCGGCCCAGGCGCCCGGGGTGATCCCGGCCGGGCCGGCGGCCAGGGCCTGCGTGCCGCCCGCCAGCGCGCCCTCCCACAGCGTGCGGGCCGTGGAGGCGCCGCGCGGGGCCAGGGCGTTGCGGGTGCGGTGCGCCAGGCGCTGCGCGTATTCCATGGTGCGGAGTTCGTCGGCCGCGCCGATCAGGATGTTGCTGTCGGTGCCGACGCCGAAGCGGCCGATGCTGGAATCGTCGGCGGCGTCGCGGTAGGGCAGGGCGGCGAAGATGCCGTCGCCGAGATTGCTCTCCGTCACCGGGCACAGGCCCACCACCGCGCCGGCCCGCGCCAGGTCGGCCAGTTCCCGCGGCGTGCCGTGGGTGGAATGGATCAGGCACCAGCGCGCATCGAGGCCCACGGAATCGAGCAGCGCCGCGATGGGCGGCTGGCCCAGGATGGCGCGGCAGGCCTCCACCTCCTTCACCTGTTCCGCCGCGTGGATGTGCAGCGGCTCCCCGGCGCGGAGCATGGCGGTGATGTCGTGGATCTCCTCGAAGGTGGCGGCGCGCAGGGAATGGGGCGCGGCGCCGAATGTCGCGCCCTCCAGCCCCGCGATCGCGCGGCGGCTGCCCTCCAGCAGGCGGGCGAAGCCGTCGCGCTCGTTCAGGAAGCGGCGCTGGCCGGGCAGGGGCGGCGCGCCGCCGGCCTCGCCATGGGCGTAGAAGCAGGGCAGCAGGGTGAGCTGGATGCCCGTGGCGCGCGCCGCGGCCGCGATCCGCTCCGCCATCTCGGCCGGGTTGGCGTAGGGGCGTCCCTCCGGGTCGTGATGCAGGTAGTGGAATTCGCCGACGCGGGTGAAGCCGCCCTCCAGCATCTCGGCATAGGCGAGGGTGGCGATGGCCTCCACGTCGTCAGGCGTGAGGTGGGCGAGGAAGCGGTACATCACCTCGCGCCAGGTCCAGAAGCTGTCCTCGGCGGGGCCGGCCTGTTCCGCCAGGCCCGCCATGCCGCGCTGGAAGGCGTGGGAATGCAGGTTGGGCAGGCCGGGGATGGCGATCGCGTCGTGGCGCTCGCCGCCGTCGCTGTCCGGCGCGACGCCGGCGATGCGGCCCGTGCCGTCAAGCGTGACCAGCACATCCCGCCGCCAGCCTTCGGGCAGCAGGGCATGGGCGAAAAGCAGCTTGCGCATCGGTCCGCTCCGAAGCAGATTATGTATATACATTAATGCCGAGGCCAGAGCATAAACGCTGGCACGATCACCGCAAGGACGAGCGCATGGCGGGCCTCCCGGCCGATCTGCTGTTCGAGGGCGCAAGGCTGGCCACCATGGCCGGGCCAGGGCTCGGCGTGGTCGAGGACGGGGTGCTGGCGGTGCGCGACGGGCGCATCGTCTATGCCGGGACACGGGACGGCGCGCCCGCCTTCGCGGCGGCGCAGCGCGTGCCCTGCGAGGGTCGCTGGATCACGCCCGGCCTGGTGGATTGCCACACGCACCTGGTCTTCGCGGGCGACCGGTCCGAGGAATTCGCGCGGCGCCTGGCCGGCGAGAGCTACGCGGACATCGCCCGCGGCGGCGGCGGCATCGCCGCCACCGTGCGCGCGACCCGCGCGGCGGATGAAGCGACGCTGCTGGCGCTGGGCCTGGCGCGGCTGGATGCGCTGCTGGCCGAGGGTGTCACCACCGTCGAGGTCAAGTCGGGCTACGGGCTGGACGAGGCGACGGAGCGTCGGCAGTTGCGCGTGGCGCGCGCCCTGGGCGCACATCGCGCCGTGACGGTGCGCACCACCTATCTCGGCGCGCATGCCGTACCGCCGGGCGGCGACCGCGTGGCGTATCTCGACCTGGTCTGCGACCGCATGGTCCCGGCGCTGGCCGCGGAGGGCCTGGCGGATGCGGTGGATGTGTTCCAGGAGGGCATCGCGTTCTCCGCCGGGGAATGCGCGCGCGTCTTCGCCGCCGCCGGCGCCGCCGGCCTGCCAGTGAAATCCCATGCCGAGCAGCTCAGCGACAGCGGCGGCGCCGAGCTGGCCGCGCGCTTCGGCGCGCTCTCGGCGGATCACCTCGAATACTGCTCGGCCGAAGGGGCTTCGGCGATGGCGCAGGCGGGCACCGTCGCGGTGCTGCTGCCCGGCGCCTTCCTGATGCTGAACGAGACGCGGAAGCCGCCCATCGCCAGCTTCCGTGCGGCGGGCGTGAGGCTGGCGGTGGCGACGGATCTCAACCCCGGCTCCTCGCCCATCGCCTCGCTGCGCGTCTCGGCCACGCTGGCCTGCGTGCTGTTCGGCATGACGGTGGAGGAGGCCTGGCGCGGCATGACCATCAACGCCGCCCATGCGCTGGGCCTGCAGGATGCGGTCGGCAGCCTGGAGGCGGGCAAGCGCGCGGACCTCGCCATCTGGTCGGTGGATCACCTGGCGCAGGTGGTGGCGCAGATCGGGCCTTCGCCGCTGCAGGCGCGCTATCATGGGGGGGTGCGGGCATGACGCTGGTTGCGGGCGCGGTGACGCTGGCCCAGTGGCGGGCGGTGCTGGAGGGGGCGACGACGCCGCTGGATGCGGGCGCGCGGCCCGCGGTGGACCGCGCCGCCGCCGCCGTGGCGCGCGTGATCACGGCGGGCGAGACCGCCTATGGCGTGAATACGGGCTTCGGCAAGCTGGCCTCCGTGCGGATCGGCGATGCGGATCTCGCGGCGTTGCAGCGCAACCTGATCCTGTCGCATGCCTGCGGCGTCGGCGCGCCGCTGCCGGCGCCGGTGGTCCGGCTGATCCTGGCGATGAAGGCGGCATCGCTCGCCCGCGGCGCGTCCGGCGTGCGGTGGGAGGTGGTGCAACTCATCGAGGCGATGCGGGCGCGCGACGTGCTGCCGCTGATCCCGGCCAAGGGGTCGGTCGGCGCCTCGGGTGATCTCGCGCCGCTCGCGCACATGACGGCGGCGATGCTGGGGGAGGGGGCGGTGCTGCCGAATGTCCCGGCCGCGCGTGCCCTGGCGCGGGCCGGGCTGGAGCCCATCGCGCTCGGCCCGAAGGAAGGGCTGGCGCTGATCAACGGCACGCAGGTCTCGACCGCACTCGCCTTGGCCGGGCTGTTCGCGGCGCATCGCGTGTTCCAGGCGGCGCTGGTGTCGGGCGCGCTGACGGTGGATGCGCTGCGCGGCTCCGATACACCTTTCGATGCGCGCATCCATGCGCTGCGCGGCCATGCGGGGCAGCGCGACGTGGCGGCGGCGCTGCGTGGCCTGCTGGCGGGCAGCGCGATCCGCGAAAGCCACCGCCAGGGCGATGACCGCGTGCAGGATCCCTATTCGCTGCGCTGCCAGCCGCAGGTGATGGGCGCGGGGCTGGAGGTGCTGCGCTTCGCCGCGCGCATACTGGCGACGGAAGCCAATGCCGTCACCGACAATCCGCTGGTGATGGAGGATGGCTCCATCCTGTCCGGCGGCAATTTCCATGCGGAGCCGGTGGCCTTCGCCGCCGACCAGATTGCGCTGGTCATGGCCGAGATCGGCAATCTGGCGGAACGCCGCGTGGCCCTGCTGGTGGATCCGGTGATGTCCGGGCTGCCGGCCTTCCTGGCGCGCGACGCGGGGCTGAATTCCGGGCTGATGATCGCGCAGGTGACGGCCGCCGCGTTGGCATCCGAGAACAAGCAGCGCGCGGCGCCGGCCTCCGTGGACAGCATCCCGACCTCGGCGAACCAGGAGGATCATGTCTCGATGGCGACGCATGCCGCGTATCGCCTGCTGGAGATGGCGGAGAATGCCGCCGCCATCATCGGCATCGAGGCGATGGCGGCGGCGGAGGCGCTGGAGCATCGACGTCCGCTGACCTCCTCCGCGCCGCTGGAGGCCGCGCACGCCGGCATCCGCCGGTGCATCCCGCCGCTGCTGGCCGACCGCTTCCTGGCGCCGGACATCGCCGCCGCCACCGTGCTGGTGCGCGAGGGCACGCTGGCCGCCGCCGCCGCCCACCCCCTGCCCGAGCTGGACACCGACGCATGAGCCGCATGGCCAACAGCCGCATCATCACCGCCCCGCACGGCCCGGAGCTGACCTGCAAGAGCTGGGCGGCCGAGGCCGCCATGCGGATGCTGATGAACAACCTGGACCCCGAGGTCGCCGAACGGCCGCAGGAGCTGGTGGTGTATGGCGGCATCGGCCGCGCCGCGCGCGACTGGGACAGCTTCGACCGCATCGTCGGCAGCCTGAAGGGCCTGGAGCCGGACGAGACGCTGCTGGTGCAGTCGGGCAAGCCGGTCGGCGTGTTCCGCACGACGGAGGACGGGCCGCGCGTGCTGATCGCGAATTCGAACCTCGTTCCCCATTGGGCAACTTGGGAGAAATTCCACGAATTGGATCGCATGGGGCTGATGATGTACGGCCAGATGACGGCCGGTTCCTGGATCTACATCGGCAGCCAGGGCATCGTGCAGGGCACCTACGAGACCTTCGCCGAAGTGGGCCGCCAGCATTACGGCGGCACGCTCGCCGGGCGCTGGGTGCTGACGGGGGGCCTGGGCGGCATGGGCGGGGCGCAGCCGCTGGCGGCGACCATGGCGGGCGCCTCGATGCTGGCGGTGGAGTGCCAGCCCTCGCGCATCGAGATGCGGCTGCGCACCCGCTACCTCGACACTCAGGCGGCCACGCTGGACGAGGCGCTGGCGATGATCGAGGCTGCGCGGGTGGAAGGCCGCGCGATCTCCGTCGGCCTGCTGGGCAATGCGGCGGAGGTTTTCCCCGAGATCCTGCGCCGCGGCATCCGCCCCGACGTCGTCACCGACCAGACCAGCGCGCATGACCCGCTGAACGGCTACCTGCCGGCCGGCTGGACGCTGGCCGAATGGGAGGAGCGCCGCGAGCGCGACCCCGATGGCGTGGTGCAGGCGGCCAAGCGTTCCATGGCCGCGCATGTGGAGGCCATGCTGGGCTTCCATCGCCTGGGCATCCCCACGCTCGACTACGGCAACAACATCCGGCAGATGGCGCAGGAGGCGGGCGTCACGGATGCCTTCGCCTTCCCGGGCTTCGTGCCCGCCTATATCCGCCCGCTGTTCTGCCGCGGCATCGGCCCCTTCCGCTGGGCGGCGCTCTCGGGCGACCCGCAGGATATCGCGCGTACCGATGCGAAGGTGCGGGAGCTGATGCCGGACGACGCCAATCTGCATCGCTGGCTCGACATGGCGCAGAAGCGCATCGCCTTCCAGGGCCTGCCGGCGCGGATCTGCTGGGTCGGGCTGGGGGACCGGCATCGCCTGGGCCTGGCCTTCAACGAGATGGTGGCGCGCGGCGAGCTCAAGGCGCCCATCGTCATCGGGCGCGACCACCTGGACAGCGGCTCCGTCGCTTCGCCCAACCGGGAGACGGAGGCGATGCGCGATGGCTCCGACGCGGTGTCGGACTGGCCGCTGCTGAATGCACTGTTGAACACCGCCTCCGGTGCCTCCTGGGTCTCGCTGCATCATGGCGGCGGCGTCGGCATGGGCTTCTCGCAGCATGCGGGGATGGTGATCGTGGCCGATGGCACGGAGGCGGCGGCGAAGCGCCTGGCCCGCGTGCTGTGGAACGACCCCGGCACGGGCGTGATGCGCCATGCCGATGCTGGCTATGAATTGGCCATCGAGCACGCCCGCCGCACAGGATTGAAGCTGCCCGCGCTTGGGATCGGAATGTGAGGCGCGAAGGCCGCTTTACAGCGCGCGGGCGCAACCGCAGCATGAATTGGCAGGGATGGGATCGACCCGCATGGACCAGGCTACCGCACCGGACCCCGAGGCCCAGGCTTTCGCAGCGGATGGCGCCATCCTGCTGCGCGGCGCCTTCGCCGAATGGGTGGAGCCGCTTCGCGCCGGCATCGAGACGCTGATGGCCGCGCCCGGCCCGTATGAGCGCAGCTACACGCCGAAGGATGGCAGCGCGCGCTTCTTCCAGGATTTGTGCAACTGGCAGCGCATCCCGGAATTCCGCGCCTTCGTCGAGCAGGGGCCGGGGGCCGCCATCGCGCGCCGCCTGACGGGCAGCACCGGCGTGCGCTTTTTCCACGACCATGTGCTGGTGAAGGAGCCGGGCACCAGCCTGGTCACGCCCTGGCACCAGGATGCGCCGTACTACTGCGTGGAGGCGGAGCAGTCCGTCAGCTTCTGGATCCCGCTCGACCCCGTCTCCCGCGACGTCACGCTGGAATGCGTGGCGGGCAGCCATCTCTGGACCAAGGCCCTGAAGCCGAAGCGCTTCGACGGCACCGACCTGTATGAGGGCGATGACCGCGAGGAGATGCCCGACATCGACGCCGAGCGTGACAGGCACCGCATCCTGGGCTGGGAGATGCAGCCGGGCGATGCGGTGGCCTTCCACTACCGCACCATGCATGGCGCGCCGGCCAACACCTCCCCGCAACGGCGGCGGCGCGTGTTCTCCGCGCGCTGGGTGGGCGATGACGCGGTGTTCCGCGATCGTGGCGGCCGCGGCTCCCCGCCGCTGCGCCACCTGACGCTGGCCGACGGCGCGCCGCTCGAAGGCGACGAGTTCCCCCGGTTCACCTGAGACCAAGACACGAGAGGCAAAGACGACAATGCAGAGACGCATGATGCTCGGTTCGGCCGCGGCCGCGACCGCCGCGACGCTGGCGACCCCGGCGCTGAGCCAGGGCCGCATCGAGTGGCGCATGGTCACCATCTGGCCGCGCAACCTGCCCGGCCCCGGCGTGGCGGCGCAGCGTTGCGCCGACCGCATCGGGCAGATGTCGGGCGGGCGGCTGACGGTGCGCCTGTTCGCCGCCGGCGAGGTGGTGCCCCCCGCCGGCGCCTTCGATGCGGTGGCGGCCGGCACGGCCGATCTGTACCACGGCGTGCCCTCCTTCTGGATTTCCAAGTCGCCCGGCATCGGCTTCTTCGGCAGCTTCCCCTTCGGCCTGACGGCCTATGAGCGCCAGGGTTGGATGATGCATGGCGGCGGCCAGGCCATGTATGACGAGATGTATGCCCGCTTCGGCGTGAAGGGCTTCATCGTGGGCGACAGCGGCCCGCAATGGATGGGCTTCTTCAAGCGCGAGATGAACAGCCTCGAGGATTTCCGCGGCCTGCGCTATCGCACCGCGGGCCTGGGTGGGGAGATGTTCCGCCGCGCCGGCGCCTCCGTCGTCTCGCTGCCGGCCGGGCAGATCTTCGCCGCGCTGCAATCCGGCACGATCGACGCGGCGGAGTTCGTCGGCCCCTTCTCCGACCTGCCGCTCGGCCTGCACCAGGTGGCCAAGAACTACTATTTCCCGGGCGTGCAGGAACCCTCCTCGGCCGAGGAGATCGGCATCAACATGGGCAAGTGGAACGCCCTGCCGGAGGACCTCAAGGCCATCGTGCGCTTCTGCGCCCTGTCGCTGCACGAGGAGACCACCACCGAATACGACGTGCGCCACCCGATCGCGCTGAACGAGCTGGTGACGCGCCACGGCGTGGTGGTGCGGGAGGTGCCGCGCGACATGCTGATCGCCTTCGGCAACATCGCGGGCGAGCTGCTGGCCGAGTTCCGCGCCCACCAGGACCCGCTGGTGAAGCGCATCGCCGACAGCTACGCCGAATTCCGCAACCGCAGCGCCGCCTACATGCTGCAATCCTATGCGGGCAATTTCAATTCGCGCGCCCTGCCGATCCGCTGGGGCTGACACGCTTGCGCCTCCTGCTCCGCGTCGCCGATGCGCATGACGCCCTGACCAGCCGCCTGGCGCAGGGCGTCAAGTGGCTGGCGCTCGCCGTGGTGCTGGTGCAGTTCGTCGTCGTGGTGCTGCGCTACGCCTACGGCTCCTCCTTCGTCTGGATGCAGGAAAGCGTCATCTACGTCCACGCCACGCTGTTCATGCTGGCCATCGGCTATACCTGGCTGGTGGACCAGCATGTGCGGGTCGACGTGTTCTACGCGGGCTGGACGGTGCGGCGGCAGGCGGCGGTGGATTTGGCCTGCGTGGTGCTGGCCGCACTGCCCTTCTGCGCGCTGGTCGTCTGGGCCTCCTATGACTACGCGCTGCGGTCCTGGATGCAGGATGAGGGGCCGATGGCCCTGGGCGGCGTGCCCTTCGTGCCGGCGCTGAAATCGCTCATCCCGATCATGGGCGTGCTGCTGGGTCTGCAGGCCGTCTCGGTGGGCATCCGCTGCGTGGCGGTGCTGACCGGCGCGGCACCCACGCATTTCCCGCACCGCCAGCGCCAGGGTGAGGCATGAGCACCGCCGCCATCGGGCAGGTGCTGGACCTGCTCATGTTCGTCTCGCTGTGCGCGCTGATCCTCACCGGCATTCCGGTGGTGTTCCTGCTGGTGGGCTGCGCCATCGTCTTCGGCACGCTGGGCATCCTGTTCGGCGTGTTCGACACCTTCCTGCTGGGCGCGCTGGCGCAGCGCATCTTCGGCACGATGACGGGCGAGACGCTGGTTGCCATCCCGCTTTTCGTCTTCATGGGCATCATGCTCGAACGCTCGCGCATCGCGGAGGAACTGCTGGAGGCGATGGGGCGGCTTTTCGGCACGGTGCGCGGAGGGCTTGCGATCAGCGTCTCCGTCGTCGGTGCGCTGCTCGCGGCCTCGACCGGCATCGTGGGGGCGACCGTCGTCACAATGGGGCTGATCGCGCTGCCGGCGATGCTGCGGCGCGGCTATGACAAGCGCTTCGCCTGCGGCACGGTCTGCGCCGCCGGCACGCTCGGGCAGATCATCCCGCCTTCCACCGTCATGGTCATCCTGGGCGAGGTGATCTCCGCCGCCTATCAGCAGGCGCAGCTCGCGCAGGGCCTGTTTTCCATCCAGACCGTCTCGGTCGGGCAGCTTTTCGCGGGATCCATGGTGCCGGGCCTGATGCTGGTGGGGCTCTACATCCTGTACCAGTTCATCCTGTGCCTGTTGCGGCCCGAGATGGGCCCGGCCATGCCGCCTGAGGAAGCCGAGGGCATCACCACCGCACAGATCCTGCGCGCGCTGCTGCCGCCCATCATCCTTGTCATCGCGGTGCTGGGTTCCATCCTGGCCGGCGTCGCCACGCCGACCGAGGCGGCGGCGGTCGGGGCCATCGGCGCCACGCTGCTTGCGGGGTTGCGCCAGGAAGGCGGTCGCCACTGGCCGATCTGGCTCGCGGGCCTGGCCGCCGTGGCGCTGGTTGCGCTGGGGCTGATGTTCGACATGCGCCTCGGTCGGCAGGCGCCGCCGCTGGCCGACCGCATCGCCATCGGGGTCGCCGGGCTGCTGGTGGTGGTGCTGGCGGCGGGGGTCGCGCTGGCGCTGTGGCGCACCTTCCGCGGCGGCGTGCTCGGCCAGGTCTCGCACAGCACCATGACGATCACGGCGATGATCTTCGCCACCCTGATCGGGGCCACGCTGTTCTCCCTGGTGTTCCGCGGCCTCGGTGGCGACGAGACGGTGAAGGAACTGCTCTCCCTCATCCCCGGCGGGCCGACGGGCGCGCTGGTCGCGGTGATGATCCTGATCTTCCTGATGGGATTCTTCCTCGACTTCGTGGAGATCACCATCATCGTCGTGCCGATCGTCGGGCCGGTGCTGCTGGCCATGGGGATCGACCCCATCTGGCTGGCCGTGCTGATTGCGCTGAACCTGCAAACCTCCTTCCTCACGCCGCCTTTCGGCTTCTCCCTGTTCTATCTCGGCGGGGTGGTGCCGCGCGGGGTCGGCACCGCCGACATCTATCGTGGCGTGGTCCCCTATGTGTGCCTGCAATTGCTGGCGATCGGCCTGGTGATGGCCTTTCCGGCGCTGGCGACCTGGCTGCCCGCGCTGCTGTTCTGATCAGGCGCCCGAAAGGAACGGATGGCGACGGGTGCAACGTCGGACCCCCGCCGTTCGAGCCTTGGCGGGGACATCGTGGAAGAAGCCGTTCGGGCAGTTTTCGGATCGCCGCGGGTTCGGCGCCTCTCCCTTGGCGTCGGGAAGGCGGCTGATCCCGTGGCGCTGCATGGTTCGGTGCCGGTTCGGCGGATTCGGATTTGTGCCTGAACTGGCCAGGCTCGGGCTTCACCGTGTCATTGCCGGGCAGGGCATGCCGCGGGCCTCTGTCGGTCTTCCGCATTCAGCGCCGCAGCGCGCACTCCGCGCTATCGGGGTCGCGGCGGGCCCGGAGCCACCGCAAGCGCCTCACGCCAGTCGGGCAGGGACCCTCGAAGGCCTGCGCATCATCCGATGGTGCATGGCTGCTTGCCGGCGTAGCCGGGCACCGATCCCTGCTGCCCCTGGGCGCCGCGGCCTGCGTCGCACGGGCCAAATGCCGCGGCAAGACCGGCATAGAAACGAAGGTCCTCGATGATCCGCGTGTTCACGAGTTCGGTCGCCGCATCTGTCAGCGCCAGGCAGATGCGGCGGCGATCCTTTTCATGCAGGTAGCGCCGCACCAGCCCCGCACGCTCCAGCTGCGCCAGCTTGCGAAGCGCCGTGCTCTGCGGCGCCCCGGAGGAGACGCAGATGGCGGAGACCGAGACATGGCCGCCCTCCGCCTTCACGGCGGCGAGGTCGAGGAGCATGTCCCAGGCCGGCCATTCCAGGAACGAGCCTGTAGGATCGCGGCGGCGCTGCGCGCGGAGCTGGATGAGCCGCTTCAGATCCGTCGGCCGGGGCTGCGCCAGGTTGGCGAGCTCGACCCTGCGCTGCGACAGGCCTCCCGGGCCGGCGGCGGGCGCCAGGCTTTGGACCAGCGTCGAGAGGTGCATGATCGAGTCGCGCAGCTGAGAAACGAATGCTGGATCCTGCCGCAAGTCCACGTGCATCGTGTCCATTATCGAAGCCCCTGCAACATTGTTGAGACGGATGGCGCCCGTCCAAGAGCCGCCCCATCGAGTGTCGGGATCGGCAACCATCTGCCGGCTTACTGCTGGCCAGTGGACAGCGGCGGCGGAGAAACAGTCTCATACTGCAACGCACAAACACACTTCACCGTTTCGTGTAGTGGATGCGCCGGCTCGTAAATTTCTTTAACCTTATCAAGAGCAAGTTTTTTAAAACAAGTTGCCTGCCGTTTCGTACATAGGCTCTTGTATACAAATTAACGGCTCGCCGATCCCCGGTGGATACTTCAAAGCTATCTCAGGCGGTTCGCGCGCATCGGGTCGCGACGGGAATTGATCGTCGATTTTCGCACCGGAATGCGTGCGAGTTCCAGGCGGACTGGCCGCGCCGATCAGGTCGCTGGATCGGCTCCGATGACCTGATCCAGTTTGGGATCAGGCTGAATGTCTTGCTGCCAAACTGCGGTCCAATCCGGTCCCGCTTTCGCTAACGCGCGCTGACCGGGCCCGATAGCTTCCGCGCATCGAGACCAGCCCGTGTCCCATGCGGGCCAAGATGCGGATGCCTGACATGCCGATGGACCACTCGACCAGCCGGACCGAGGACCTCGCTGCTCCGAACTCCGGTGATGTCGCCGTCAGGACCAGCATCAGCACCATCGGAACCTGCCGGATCGCCGACCCGATTGCCGCGGCGGCGCAGCGCCTGCCGATCCACCGCAACCTGACCAACGTCTACGGCTTCGTGCACACCTCGAAGGAGATCCTGCAGCAGCTGGACGTGCTGGATGGGCGGGAGATCCCGGACGAACTGGTGCGCTTCATCGCCTCATCGACCTACGAGGCCCCGCAAAGGCGGGAGCCGGCGGCCGCCTACATCGTCGAGGTGTCCTCGGCGAAGGAGGTGCATTTCGACGGGCACCTGCTGCAGATCAACTGCCTCGACCGCGTCTTCCAGGACCGGCGCGAATTGTTCGACACCCTCTTCCGGCACAAATACGTCCAGGACCGCGAGGCCCGCGCCCGCGCACTGGACCTGCTGCCCAGCTTCCACGCCGCCGACCCGGTGGAGCGCCGTGTCCTGCTGGAAGCCCATGTGCACCTGACGACGCGCGAGGAACTCGCGCAGGACCTGCTGGCCATCGTGGCGCGGCTGCCGGCGCCGGTGACCTTCGTCTGCCACATCGACGTGGCGGACGGCACCGGCCGGATGATCGAAAGCCGCTCCAGGCTCTGCAACTGGATGCGCGAGCTTTGCGCCGAGCACGGCTTCCCGCTGTTCGATCCGGCGCCCGAGGTCACCGCCTTCGGCCGCGCCCGCGCGCTGGCCGAGGACGGCCGCGACACCAACCACTATACCGCCGACTTCAAGCCGGTGATCGGCGCGCTGCTGTTCGAGCTGGCGGCGCAACCGGCCGCACGGCCGCGCGCCCCGCTTCAGGTCCCGGACTCCGCGCCCCAGGCGAAGCGGCCGCCACCGCCGGCAGCGCCTGCCGCCCAGGTGGCGGCCGCGGTGGCGCCGAAGCCTGCCGCCCGGCCTGCCGCGCAGCCGGCTCCCGCTTCGCCGGGCACGCTGGAGATCCGCGCCCTGGCGAGCGAGGCCAAGGCGCGCATCGGCCGCGGCGATGTCGATGAGGCCGAGGTGCTGCTGCGCGGCGCGGTGATCGACCACCCCGGTGCCGCGGAGCTGTTCGCCCTGCTGGGCGCCGTCGCCTACCACCGCGGCGACAACACCGCGGCGTTGGGCGACCTGCAGCGGGCGCTGCACCTCGACCGCCGCGCGGTCGAACCCCGCGTTCTGCTGGTGAAGATTGCGCAGCGGCTGAACCGCCACGAGGAAGCCTGCACCCATGCTCTGGAACTCGTGGCCTCGGTGCCGGAAGACCAGAAGGCGCTGACCGTCGCGGCCAAGGCGCTGCTCAAGGCCAAGCGCTTCCACGAGGCGGCGTCCGTCTGGCGCCGGGTCGCCATGCTGCGGCCGGAATTGTCCGCGCCGCTGGCCGAGGTGGCGCGCTGCGAGCTGAAGGGCCGCAACCTGGAGGAGGCGATCAAGGCGGCCGACGCCGCGCTGGCGCGCGATGCCGGCGACGCGACCGCGCTGACCCTGAAGGCGGAGGCGCTGCAACGGCTGAAGCGGATGGACGACCTCGCCGCGCTGGCCCTGCTGCTGGTGCCGGCCGACCCCGCCGCGGCGATGGCGCTGGTTCCGGCGCTGACCGCGACGGCGCATCACGAGCACGCCGCCGCGGTGATCGCCGCGGTGCGCCGCCAGGGCCATGGCAGCGCGACCGACCCGATGATGCAGGCGGGCCTGGTGCGGTCGCTGACGCAGCGGGCGCGTGCCGCCGTGGAACGCGGCGAGGCGACGACCGCGGCCGGTGCCTGGAAGGCGATCCTGCTGATCGATCCGGCCAATCGCCGCGCGACCTCCGGCCTGCGCCGCCTGGTCACGCCGGTGCGGGGCGAGGTGCGGGAGCGTGCCCAGGCTGGCGACCTGGCCGGCGCCATCGCCGCCTGCGCGCGCGGCCTGGCGCTCGACCCCAACGAGCCGCGCCTGCTGCGCGAACACGCCAAGCTGCAGGAACAGGCCCGGGACTGGCCGGCCGCGATGGCGGCGTGGGAGGCGCTGGCCCGGCACGAGGGCGATGCGCCGGACATGGTGCTGCGCGCCGCGCGGGCCGCCGCCAAGGCCGGCCGGCTGCTCGATGCGCTGCGGCTGTACGGCGCGCTGCCCGAGGCCGCACGGCACGCCGTGGCCAGCACGGTCGCCTCGCTGACCCGCAAGCTGGTCGCCGCCATGCGCCAGGACTTCGCCGCCGGCAACTATGAGGAGGCGGTGCGCAAGGCCAGCATCATCCGCGGCAACGAGCCGCGCAACGTGCCGGCCGCCCGGCTGCTGGCGCGGGCGGTGTCGAGCTATCGCAAGCTGTACAAGGCGGCGCTCGCGGAGGGCAACCTGGCGGCGCAGGAAAGCTTCTGCCGGCGGATCCTGGAGATCGACCCGAACCGCGCCGACGCGCTGCGCGCGCTGTCCCGGCTGCATGCCGCCGCCCGACGCTCGCGGGAGGCGATCGAACTGCTGGAACGGCTGACGCGGATCGAGCCGGAGGAGCCGCGCAACTGGCACAAGTTGGCCAGCGTCTGCCGCTCCGCGCGGCGCTACGACCTCGGCGTCGCGGCGGCGCTGAAGGCGGTGGAGCTGGAGCCCAACAACGCCCGGGGGCTGGAGCGGCTGAGCGACATGCTCAACCGCCAGGCCCTGGCCGCCTGAGCCGCATCATGGGGGGTCTTGCGGGCTACATCTCGGCGGCGCCGGCGGCCGCCGCCCCGGTCGCGGCGGCGGCGGAGGTCCGGCGTCGCCTTGCCAATCGCGGTGCCGGCGACGCCGATTGGCTGATCCAGCCGCGCGGCCGTGGCCATGTGCTGCTGCTGTCCGGTGCGACGCGGGCGGATGCGCAACACGCCCTCGCCTTCGACGGCAGGCTGACCAACCGCGCCGGCCTGGTGGCGGCGCTGCTGGAGGCGGGCCATGCCGCGGCGGGCGAGGACGACGCGGATGTCGTCGCCGCCGCCTGGCGGGCCTGGGGCGCGGCCGCGCTGCCGCGGCTGGAGGGCGCCTTCGCGCTGGCGGTGCTGGACACCCGATCCGGCACGGTGACCCTGGCGCGGGACCGCTTCGGCCAGCGGCCGCTGCTGGTCGCGATGGCGGGTGGCTGCGTCGCCTTCGCCTCGGACCTGGCGACGCTGCTGGCCTGGCCCGGGCCGCGGCGGGAGGCGGACCTGGATGTCCTCGCGGCGATCCTCGCCTTCGGCCACGCGCCGGTGGATCGCACGCCCATGGCCGGCCTGCACCGGCTGCCGCCGGGCCATGTCCTGCAGGTTGCCGCGGATGGCACCGCGACGCATTCCGCCTGGTGGGCGCTGCCGCAGACCGCGTCGGCAGCCGAACGGCCAGCCGAAGAATTGGCGCGACAGATCGTCGCCACGGTGCGCGACGCCGCCGGGACGGGCCGCGTGGCGGTGCTGCACCAGGGCGAGGCGGCGCCGCTGCTGCTCGCCTGCCTCCAGGATCCCATCGCGCCGGCCATTCCACCGCCCACCCCGGACGCGGACCTGGTACAGCGCCTCATCCGGCTGCAGGGCGAGCCCATCGTGCCGGAAGCGCTGGTGCCGAGCCTCGGCGCGGGCGTGGCGGGCCGGCTGCTGGTGGTCCCGACCGGCGCGGCGGAACTGCTGCTCGCACATCGGCGCTACCGGCTGTTCGCCCGCGACCTCGCCCGGCTGCGAGAGGGCACGCAGGACCTCGATGGTGGGTTCCATGAAGCGCCGCGCACGGCGCGAGACCTGTGGCACGCCGCCAGTGGCGGGACCAGCGAGGCGGAGCGCCTCGGCCTGCTTGGGCCGGCGCTGCTGCACACCCTGGTCCTGGCGGCGCCCGACGCCTACGGGCTCGCGCTGGACGAAGCCGACCCCGCGCTGGCGATGGCCGAGGCGGCCCGCCTCGACCTCGCCCTGCGGGTGCCGGCGCGCGACCTGGCCGCGCTGGATGCGGCGGCGACCTCCACCGGCGCCAGCTTCGTCTGCCCCTTCCTTGACAGCCGTCTGGTGCAGGCGCTGGCCGGGTTGCCCGACGCGGCGCGGCGCTGGTTGATCCGCGGCGGCAGTCCGGCCGAGGCCGACCTCTCGGCCTGGCACCCGATGGCGCCGCCGCTGCGCGAATTCACGCAGGCGGCGCTGCTGGGTGCAGCCTGCCGCGGCCGCGACCTGTTCAGCCGTGGCCGGGTGGAGGCGCTGCTGCGACGCCACGCCGCGACGCCCGGCCTGGATGCTGCCGGCCTGTGGCGCATGCTCGGCGTCGAGCTTTGGTGCCAGGCCTTCGTCGATGCCTCGGTGCGCACGGTGCAGACGGGTATCGAGCGGCCCGAGGAGCGTCTGCTCGCGGCAATGCAAGAAGCAGCATGAGCGGCGTGACCTCCGAAGACGCCCCCGCCTGGGCGGCGCGGCTGCTGGACGGCCGTGCCTGCCTGCGCTCGGGCCACAACGAGGCCGCCGTGGCGCTGCTGCAGGAGGTGGTGGCGGCGGCCCCCGGCGCGCAGGAGGCCAAGGCGCTGCTGGCCAACGCGCTGGAGGCGACCGGCCGCAAGCACCGCGCGCGGCTGCTGTGGCTGGAGATCGCCCGCGAGTCGGGCGCGGGCGGCGACAACAAGCATCTCTGGCGGCTCGGCCGCAACGCGGCGGAGCGCGGCGACCATGCCGAGGCGGAGCGCCTGCTCTCGGCCTTCCTCGCCACCTCGCCCGGCGACCTGGCCGCGGCCGAGCTGCTGCTGGAGATGCGGCTGGCGCTGGCGGAGACACCGGCGGCGCGGCGCATGGCGCTTCAACAGCACGCAGCGGAATGGCCGGAGACCGCCTTCTCCCTGGCGCTGGTCGCCACCGAGGCGCGCCGCGGCAACAGCCTGCCGGCGGCGCGCACCGCATTGCAGCGGGCGGAGGCGATGTGGAGCAGTTCCATCCCCGCGGCGCTGCGCATCGCCGATTGCCGGGAGGCGCTGGGCGAGCCTGCCGAGGCGCTGGCGATGCTGGACCGGGCGATCGCGGTGCACCCGCATGTCGCGACGCTGTGGCGTGCGCGCCTGCGCATTGCGCAGTCGGCCGGGCAGGGCAAGCCGGCGCTGCTGGAGATCGCCGCCCGGCTGGTGGCGTTGGAGCCGACCAAGCCCGGCCCGCATGTCGCGCAGGCCCGGCTGCTGGCGCAATTCAAGGACTGGGCGGGCGCCGCGGAAGCCTGGAAGCGCGCGCTGGACCTCGACCGCGGCACCGCGGAGCATTGGCGCGGCCTGATGGTGGCGCTTGCGAATCTCGAACGCAACACGGCGGTCGAGGCGCTGCTGGAGGAGGCGCGCGCCTTCTTCCGGGGCCGCGACGCCGACGGCATGGTGGACCTCGCGACGCTGGAATCAGTGTGCGGCTGGCATGACCGGGCCGCCGCCCTCGCCGCCAGGGCCATGGCCAACCCACGCATGCGGGCCCGGGCGCGCGACGTGGCCGCCGCCGCGCTGCTGAAAGGCGGGCATTACCTGCGCGCCTGGGGCTACCTCGGCGCCGCGGTCCAGGAGGGCACTGCGCCGCCTGAGACGCTGCGCCTGGCCGCGCGCTGCGCCGCGGCCCTGCGCCTGCCGGCCCCGGGCGCCGGCGTGCCGGACTTTCCCGACACGCTGTTCGAGCGTGCGCTGCTGCATCCGCCGGCGCGGCCGGTGCTGGCGGCGACGCCAACCTTCATGCTGGTCACCTCCTCGCTCGGCGCCGGCGGCGCGGAACGCCAGGTGGCCCTTTCCGCCGCCGGGGTGGCGCGCCAGCTTGCTGCGTCCGGGCGCGGGCGAGCCGTGCTGGTGGGCCAGGATCTCAGCCCTGAACGCGGCCGCGCGATGATGCGGCCCGTCGCCGAGACGCCTGAACTGCTGATCGAGGACCTCCGCCCCGTCGACGAGGCGGCACTGTTCCGACGCATCGCGGCCGCCGACCCGGCGACGCGGCCGGTGCTGGAGCTGATCGCGGCGCTGCCGGCCGCGATCTCCCGCGACGTCATCAAGCTGTACGACTGCTTCCGTCGCCACCGGCCGGAGCTGGTGCACCTGTGGCAGGATGGCGTCATCACCTCGGGCTCCGTCGCCGCCGTGCTGGCGGGCGTGCCGCGCATCGTCGGCTCGATGCGCAACGTCGTCGCCACGGAGAGCGACCGGCGGCGCTACCGCCGCTACCTCGGCACCATGTACCGCGCCCTGGCGCAGCGGCCCGACGTGCATTTCACCGCCAATTCCGGGGCCGGCGCGCTGGATTACGAGCGCTGGCTCGGCCTGCCGCAGGGCCGCATCCAGGTGCTGCGCAACGGGCTGGAGCTGGATGTGGTGCGCGCCCGTGCGCCGGCCGCCGCACGCCAGGCGGCGCGGCAGGAGCTGGGCCTGGCACCGGACGAGCTGCTGGTCGGCGGCACCTTCCGCCTCGCCCCCGCAAAGCGCCCGCATCTGTGGATCGCGGTGGCGGAACTGGTCGCCCGCAGCGTGCCGCGCAGCCGCTTCGTCATCGTCGGCGACGGCGCCCTGCGTGCAGAGCTCGAGGCACTGATCGCCGCCCGCGGCCTTTCCGGGCGCATCACGCTGGCCGGGCGGCGCAGCCCGGTCGAGCCGTGGATCGGCGCCATGGACGTGATGCTGCTGGCGAGCGAGGTCGAGGGCCTGCCCAACGTGCTGCTGGAAGCGCAGGCGCTCGGCGTGCCGGTGGTGACGACGAATGCAGGCGGCTCCGCCGAAGCGGTGCTGGACGGCATCACCGGCGTCCTCGTGGACACGGATGAGGCCGAGAGGCTCGCCGTGGCGGTGGCGCGAGTGCTGCGCGACGAGGCGATGCGCGCACGCGCACGGGTCGGCGCGCCGGCCTTCATTGAACAACGCTTCGGCCTCGGTCGGATGGTGGCGGATACGCTTGCCGCCTACGGGGTCGGGCATCTGGCAAAAGGAGCGAGAGCATGAAGATCGCAGTGGTAGGCGCGGGCTATGTCGGATTGGTGACCGGCGCTTGCCTCGCCGCCTTCGGCCACAGGGTGCGGTGCGTCGACAACGATCCGGTGAAGATCGCCGCGCTGAAGGAGGTCCGCATCCCGATCTACGAGCCGGGCCTTTCGGAACTCGTCGCGCAGAACATGGCGGAGGAGCGGCTGGACTTCAGCACCAGCCTCGCCTGGGCGGTCGCCGACGCGGAGGCGGTGTTCATCGCCGTCGGCACGCCGTCGCGCCGCGGCGACGGCCATGCCGACCTGTCCTACGTCTACCAGGCGACGCGCAACGTGGCGGAGGAGCTCATCGGCTACACCGTGGTGGTCCTGAAATCCACCGTCCCGGTCGGTACCGGTGACGAGGTGGAACGCATCATCCGCGACGCACGGCCGGACCTGTCCTTCGCCGTGGTCTCGAACCCCGAATTCCTGCGCGAGGGCGCCGCGATCGAGGACTTCAAGCGACCCGACCGCATCGTCATCGGCACCGAGGACGAGATGGCGCGGGAGGTGATGGCGGAAGTCTACCGACCGCTCTGCCTGAACCAGGCGCCGATCATGTTCACCGGCCGGCGCACCTCGGAGTTGACGAAGTACGCCGCCAACGCCTTCCTCGCCACCAAGATCACCTTCATCAACGAGATGGCGGACCTGTGCGAGAAGGTCGGCGGCGACGTGCAGGACGTGGCGCGCGGCATCGGGCTCGACCGGCGCATCGGCAACAAGTTCCTGCATGCTGGTCCCGGCTTCGGCGGGTCCTGCTTCCCGAAGGACGTCACCGCGCTGATCAAGACGGCGCAGGACCACGGCGCGAACTGCCGCATCGCGGAGGCGGTGGCCTCGGTGAACGACCAGCGCAAGCGCGCCATGGCGTGGAAGGTGGTGCAGGCCTGCGGTGGCAGCGTGCGCGGCAAGACCATCGCGTTGCTGGGGCTGACCTTCAAGCCGAACACCGACGACATGCGCGACGCACCCTCCATCGCCATCGTCACCGCGCTGCAGGATGCCGGCGCCTGGGTCCGCGCCTACGACCCGGCCGGCATGGAACAGGCGCAGACGGTGCTGCAGGATGTCGAATATGCGGAAGGGCCCTACGAGGTGGCCAATGGCGCGGATGCCGTCGTCATCGTCACCGAGTGGGACATGTTCCGCGCACTCGACCTCGACCGGCTGCGTCGCTCAATGCGTTCGCCCATCATGGTGGATCTGCGCAACATCTACGCCGGCGGCGAGGCGGAGGCGCGCGGGTTCCTCTACACCGGAATCGGCCGCGGCATGACCGGGCCGGGCACAACGATCCAGATGCAGGACGCGCTGGTGGCTGGCACCTGATGTCGCGGTCGCTCGTGCCGGTGCTGCTGCTCCTGCTGCCGGTGCCGGCGATTGGGGCGGACACGGTGCCGGGCGGCTTCCTGCAGCAGGCGGAAGCCGCCGCCGCGCGCCTGCCGCCGGTGGCCGCATGCGGGCCTGCGCAGGCGGATGCGGATGGCCGCGTACGTCGGCATCCGCTGCCCGCCCGCATCGCCGGCGCAGCCGCCGGCACCACCGGTGGCCTGGGCCACCGCCTGTTGCTGGTGGACAGCATGGCAGACGGACGCGACCCCCGGCCCGGGACGCTGCGCTGGGCCGTCGCCACCGCGCGCCGCGAGGGGGGCGGTTGGATCGCCTTCGCGCCTGCACCCGCGGATCGGACGATCCACCTGGTGGCAGGGCTTCGACTGCCCTCCAACACCACGCTCGACGGCGGATGCGGCGGCATCGTGCTGCACGCGGCCGCGCGGGACACGACGCTGCTGGTGACGGAGGCCACCAACATCATCATCAGCGGCCTTGCCTTCACCAAGTCCGCCTATGCCGAGCCGGGGGACCGCATCGGCGACGCGATCGGGCTGCGCGACCGCTTCGATCAGGTCGCCATCGTGAACAACGCCTTCACCCGCTGCGGCGACGGCTGCATCGACGTGGTGCGTGGCGAGCTGTCCGAGGAACCGGCCGGTGTCACCGTGGCCTTCAACCGGGTCGCGACGCACAACAAGGCCATGCTGGTCGGCACCCTGGCCTGCACCGCGCAGCGTGGCCCCCCGGCCTGCGCACGCCCGCTGGAGCATGTGGGCGATGCGCTGCGGCCGACGATCCGGGTCAGCCTGGTCGGCAACGTCTTCCTGCACACCAGCCAGCGCCACCCGAAGGTCGTGGCCGGCGCCTTCGTGCACTCGGTCAACAACCTGATTGTGCTGGGCACCACCCGCTACTCGGATGGCCGGGACAGCGCGACCTATGGCGCCGGCGCGGCCGATGGTGGATTGATCGCCAGCGAGGGCGACATCCTGGTGAACCCGACCTCGCGGCCCCGCCTCGGACTCGGCCCAGTCCCGGCGCGGGGCGAGGCGGCGGATGGCGCCGTTGCCTCCGGCGGCACCGTCACGATCGGCGCGGTGCGGATCGTGCAGCACGCGCCCGCGCTGGCCTGGTCCGCGCTGGCGGCGAAACCGGGGTCGGTTCTGGCGCTTGATGCGCGGCACGATCCCCTGCGCCTGGCAGGCTGCCTGTTGCGCCACGCCGGGCCAGCCGGCGCGGCGTCGGACTGGCCTCAATCCTGCGCCGAAGCTGCTGTCAGCATCGATGCCAATCGGGGCCAGTCGTCGCGTGCGTCGCCGGCGCCCAACCAATAGTCTCGCTGCATGCAGGATGGTCTCACGAACGACACACGCTCGCAGCACCGCTTTCCGCCGGAAGGCGTCGCGGACATGTTCGAGCTTCGCAGCCGCATGATCGGCGCGCTGCTGCTGCGCGAGGCGCGGACCCGTTTTGGCCGCAGCAGCCTCGGCTATCTGTGGGCCGTGATCGAGCCCATTTCACATGTCGCGGTCATGTGCTTCGTGTACTGGACGATCAACCGGCAATCGCCGGTCGGGCCCAGTGTCCTGCTGTTCTTCGTCACCGGCGTGCTGCCGTTCTTCCTGTTCCACAAGGTCGCGCTGCACCTGGGCGCCGCCGTGCGCGGCAGCCAGAAGGTGCTGCGCATGCCCTTCGTCTCGCCCATCGACATGGTGGTGGCGCGCGCGGTGCTGGAGGCGCTGACCTGGGTCGTGGTGGCGGCCATCCTGTTCGGCGCGCTGCTGGCCCTCGACCTTGCGGAGATGCCGGTGGCACCGGAGACCTCGGCGCTCGCGGCGCTGGTCACGCTGGCGCTCGGCATCGGCGTCGGCCTGGTGAACGCCACGGCGATGGCGCTGTGGGGTTCCTGGGTTCAGATCTACACGATGGCGACGCGGCCGTTGTACATCTTCTCCGCCATTTTTTTCTCGATCGATCAGGTGCCGAGCACCTTGCAATATTGGCTGTCCTGGAACCCCGTGCTGCATGCCGTGCAGTGGTTCCGCGCCGGCTTCCGCGGTGACTACGCGACGCCGGTGCTGGACGAAGTCTACCTGCTGGGCTGGGTCGTCGCGACGTGGTTCATCGGCCTGTGCATGATCCGCGTGGCGCGGCCGCGGCTGGCCTACGCATGATCGAGCTGCGCAACATCTCGAAGACCTATGGTAGCGGCGCGACGCGGCGCGTGGTCTGCGAGCGCCTTTCGGCGTGCTTCGACGGTACCGCTGATGTCGGTATTCTCGGCGCCAACGGATCCGGCAAGTCGACGCTGCTGCGGATGATGGCGGGCATGGAGATGCCGGATAGCGGGCAGGTGATACGGCGCGCGCGCATCTCCTTCCCCATCGGCTACAGCGGCGCCTTCCATCCCAACCTCAGCGCACGTGACAATGTACGGTTCGTGGCGCGGCTGTACGGCGCCGACATCGCTGCGGTGACGCGCTTCGTGCGTGACTTCGCCGAGATCGGACTGCACTTCGACGAACCGCTGCACACCTATTCCAACACCATGCGCGCCCGCGTCACCTTTGCCACCTCCATAGCCATCGAGTTCGACATGTACCTGGTGGACGAGGTGACGTCGGTGGGCGATGTCGGGTTCAAGCGCAAATGCCTGGCCGCGCTGGGTGAGCGCCGCCGACATTCGCGGCTCGTCATGGTCTCGCAGAGCGCCACCAATGTCGGACGCTTCTGCCGGACCGGCGCGATCTTCGACTGCGGGCGCCTGTACCTGTTCTCGACGATGGCGGAGGCAATCGACATGTATCAGAACAGGATCGCGGTAACCGATGCCTGACCTTCCCCCGATGCTGGATCATTCGCTCGATGAAGCCGGTACCCGGCGTCGCGTCACGCCGGTGCCGCCGGTCCGTCCGGAAAGTCCCGGGCTCGTCGGCATTTCGCTGCCGCGCTTCCCGGTTGAACCCGCGCGGCGCCGCGGTATCCGCTGGTCATTCCTGCTGATGGTCGTTCTGCCAACGCTGATCGGGGTGATCTACTACACGCAGATCGCGGCGCCGCAGTATGTCACGACGGCAGTCGTGGCGCTACGCATCGGGGAGGACCAGCGCGATGGCGGTGGCGGTGGACCCTCCACGCTCGTCGGCGCGCTCGGCCCCTCCTCCGCCGGTGCGCCGGTGACGCAATCCTACGGCATCGTCGAGTATATCCGCTCGCTTCCCGCAATGCAGGATGTCGCGCGCGAGGGGCTGGACCTGCGCGCGATCCTCACCAGCGACCTCGCCGACCCGCTTACCCGCGTGCCGCCGGATGCAACGCCGGAGATGCTGCTGGCCGCCTGGCGGTCGCGCGTCAGCGCGCAGTTCGAGCTGACACGCGGCGTGGTGACGCTGAGCACGCGCGCCTTCACGCCAGGCGAATCGCTGGCGATGGCGGAGGCAGTTCTGGCGGCCAGCGAGCGCCTGGCGAACGAGATGTCGCAACGCATGACGGCGGATTCGCTGCGCGCGGCGGAAATCCAGGTGGCCGCGGCCGAACAGCGCTTCACCGCGGCGCTGGCGGATCTGCAGGGCTTCCGGGCCACCTCTGGCGTTCTTGATCCGGGTCGTGCCGCCTCCTCCGGCCTTGCGATCGAGATGCAGCTGCGGCAGGAACTGGCCTCGGCAGATGCGCAGGCGGAGGGGCTGCGCGCGGCAGGCGGGCAAGGCAGCCCGATGCTTGCCGCAGCACTCGCCCGGGCGCGGGCGCTGCGTGCCCAACTGCTGGATGGCGAAAGCCGTGCCAGCCGCAGCGCCGGCGAACGCAACGACACCTCCTGGGCCGAGGTGCTGGCGCGCAACGATGCACTGACCTCGGCCCTTCGTGTAGCCGAGCAGCATTTCACGCAGGCGCTGGCCCTTTTGCAGACGGCGCGCGCCGAGGCTGCGCGGCAGCGCAGCTACCTGCTGACCTATGTGCGACCGGTGCTGGCGAGCCAGCCCAATTATCCGGACCGCTGGCTGTCCGTGCTGATCGTCGCCGGCTGTGCGCTGCTGGCCTGGTCGCTGCTGTCGCTGATGTTCCACGCGATCCTGGATCGGAGCTGAGTCCCATGACGGCAGAACCACAACGGTATTTCGTCACCGGGACGGCGGGCTTCATAGGCTATCACCTCGCGTCGAGACTGCTACGCGATGGCCATGCCGTAACCGGCTATGATGGCATGACCACCTACTACGACGTTGAGCTGAAGCGGCGCCGGCATGAACTGCTGCGGCAGTTCGACGGCTTCGTCGCGCATGAGGCCATGCTCGAGGATGAGGAGGCGCTGGACCAGGCGCTGGTGGCGGCCAGGCCGGACGTGATCGTCCACCTCGCGGCGCAGGCGGGCGTCCGGTACAGCCTGGAGAAGCCGCGTGCCTATGTGAACGCCAACCTCATCGGCACCTTCAACCTGCTGGAGCAGGCACGGCAGCGTGGCGTGCAGCATCTGCTGCTGGCCTCCACCTCCTCCGTCTATGGCGCCAACATCGACCTGCCCTTCGCCGAGCACCACCGCACCGCGCATCCGCTGACCCTGTACGCGGCGACGAAGGAGGCAACGGAAGGCATGGCGCACGCCTATGCGCATCTGTTCGGCATCCCGACGACGGTGTTCCGCTTCTTCACCGTGTACGGGCCCTGGGGCCGGCCGGACATGGCGCTGTTCAAGTTCACCGACGCGGCGCTGAAGGGCCTGCCGCTCGATGTCTACAACAACGGGCTGATGGAGCGTGACTTCACCTACGTCGACGACCTGGTCGAGGCGATCATGCGCCTCGTCGCGCTGCCGCCCTCCATGAGCACCGCCGGCCAGGGCAGCCAGAGCAGGGCGGCGCCGTTCCGCGTCATCAACATCGGCAACAACCAGCCGGTCGGGCTGCTGTCCTTCATCGAGGCAATCGAGGAGGCGACCGGACGCGAGACGCTGCGCAACTACATGCCGATGCAGCAGGGCGACGTGCTGCGCACCTGGGCCGATACCAGTGCCCTGGCGGAACTGACCGGTTACGTGCCAACCACGCCGGTGCGAGAGGGCGTCGCCGCCTTCGTCGACTGGTACCGCGGCCATTACCACGTCTGATGCGCGATGCCCTATGACAGCAGTCAGCTTCCGGACCCTGCGAGCGGCGCATCGCAGGATCTGGTGACGGCAGCCCTGGCGCGTGCAGAAGGCGATGCGCCGGCGCCCGCGGGCGTGCTGGCGGCCGCGGAGCGCTGGGCGTTGGCAGAGGACGCTTCGCAAGCTCTCGATTCGGTGCTCGGCTTGGTCGCCCGGCATCCTGGCGCGGAGCGGCTGCAGCTGCTGGCGGTGCGCCTGCTGGAGCGGTTGCAGGGACGCGGCGGCGCGATCACCGCCTGGCGCGCCCTGCATCGGCGCTTCCCGCGCAACCCCGACGCGCTGCTGGTGACGCTGCGCTGGACCCTGCGCCAGCACGGCCCGGGGCCGGCTGCATCGCTGCTGGCTACCTGCTTCCCCGACCCGCCAGCCTCGGCGCCCGACATGCTTTTGCTGGCGCGCGCGCTTGAGGAAATCGGCGAGCAGATTCTGGCGGATGCGGCCTTTGCCCGGTTGGCGCGGC
Source organism: Falsiroseomonas sp. E2-1-a20 (assembly GCF_051433195.1). Taxonomy (NCBI): domain Bacteria; kingdom Pseudomonadati; phylum Pseudomonadota; class Alphaproteobacteria; order Acetobacterales; family Roseomonadaceae; genus Falsiroseomonas; species Falsiroseomonas sp. E2-1-a20. The sequence goes on from NZ_JBHMFT010000021.1 coordinate 62,071, forward strand.
GGCACCCAGGCCACGAGACCGGCTGGCTGATGCGGGCGCAGGCCGAGGAGCGCCGCGGCCGGCCCTGGTGTGCGCAGCAGGTCGTCGCGGCCGGACTTGCCGCCGTCGGGCCGCGGCCAAGACTGACCGCCGCGGCGCTACGTCTCGAGGCCGAGATGGCCGTGCTCGACCGCGTGGTCACGCCGGCGATGCGCGTACCGGGCCGCGATGTCGGCAGCCTGGTTCTGGCTGGCCTGGTGCAGCGGGCGGCCGCGGACCGCGCCGCGCCGATGCCGGCGGCTGGCCGGATCGGCCCCGTGGTCATGGTCGGTGGCTCGCTCGGTGCGGGGGGGGCGGAGCGGCAGATGGTGACCTCGGCCATCAGCCTGCAGGAGGCGCATCGCGGGGCGCGGCCGATTGCCGGGCACCTGCTGGGCGGCGTGCAGGTGGTCTGCCGCGCGCTGAATGAGCGGCCGGGCGGTGGCTTCTTCGCGCCGCAGCTCATGCGCCACCGGGTACCGCTCCGATGCTACGCGTCGCTGCCGCCCTTCGGCGGCCAGCCCGAGGATTCGGCGGCACGCGATGCGGCGGCACTGATCCGCTTCCTGTCGCCGCGCGTGGCGGAAGCTACGGTGCGTTTGACGGACGCGCTGCGCGGCATGGCGCCCGCCGTGGTGCATCTGTGGCAGGACGGAACGATCCTCGCCTGCGTGCTCGCGGCCCTGCTGGCCCGCGTACCGCGCATCGTGCTGTCGGTGCGCACCGCGCCACCGCAGGACCGCCCGGAACGCGACCGGCCGGAATACGCTCTGCTGTACCCGCTGCTGGCGCGCATGCCCGGCGTGACCTGGACCGCGAACTCGCGCTTCGCCGCGCAGCGCTACGGCGCCTGCATCGGCATGGACCCGGCCAGGATCCGCGTTGTGCCGAACGGCATCGCGCTTCAGCCCGCAAAGGCTTCCGCCGCCACGCGCGCCATGCTGGCAGGCTTCGAGTCGCGCACCGGTGCCGGCTTCACCGTCGGTGCCGTGATGCGGTTCGACGACAACAAGCGGCCGCTGGAGGTTATCGAATGCGCCGCACGGCTGCTCACCCAGCGCCCCGATGCCCGCTTCATCCTGGTTGGCGACGGGCCGTTGCGGGCCGAGGCGGAGGCGTGCGCGGCGGCGCTGGGCGGGCGCGTGCTGTTCACCGGGCGGTCCACCGATGTCGGCTTCTGGCTGGCGCGGATGGATGCGCTGGTGCTGCTGTCGCGCTGCGAGGGCCTGCCCAATGCGCTGCTGGAAGCGCAGCTCGCCGGCGTGCCGGTGGTGGCGACGCCGGCCGGCGGCGCGCCAGAGACGCTGCGGCACGGCAGCACCGGCTACCTGCTCGGCGACGCGGCGGTGCTGCGGCCGGAGGAAGTGGTGGCGCGGCTGCAGGACATCGCCGCATCCGGCGGCCGCACCGGTCCAATGTCACGCGCCGCACGGCGCTTCGTCAGCGAGAATTTTTCGGTTGGTCGCATGCTGGAAGGAACGGTGGAGAGCTATGTCCAATAGAATCGGCGCGCGGGCCGTGCTGTGCCTCATGCTGCTTGTGGTCACCGCCGGCTGCGGCGCCACCGCCCGCAGTGGTCCCACGGCCACGGCTATCCTCTCGCCGGGCCAGGGCGAGGCGAGCTACCGCCTGGTCGAGATCACCAGCGCCACCATCCTACCCTTCGCGATGCGGCAGGAGGCCGGCGCCGCGGCGCAGGACATGCCGGTGGCGTCCCCGCAGTTCCGCATCGCGCCCGGGGACGTGCTGAACATCATCGTGTTCGAACGCAGCGACGGCGGCCTGTTCGCGCCGGCGTCGACCGGCGGCAGCAGTTTCCCGGCCGTGCGCGTGGATGAAGCGGGCTTCGTGACGCTGCCCTATGCCGGCCGGGTGCGCTTGGCGGGGGGCACGCTGGCGCAGGCCGGCGGGCGCATCACCGGCGCGCTGGAGGGCACGGCGATCGATCCCCGCGTGCATGTCCAGCTTGCCAGCAGCACGCGGCATTCCGTGCTCGTCGCGGGCGAGGTGCGGACGCCGGGGCGCGTGACCTTGCTGGACGGTCCGCTGACGGCGCTGGATGCGGTGGCCCGGGCCGGCGGCCCGGCGCAGCCCGCGCAATCGCTGGATGCGGTGATCCACGGCCCCGGTGGGACCCGGCGCATGGCCTATCTGGACCTGCTGGCACGCCCCTCGATGCAGCTCGCCGCGGGCGAGCAGGTGATCCTGGAGCCGAATGAGAGGCGCTTCCTGGCGATGGGTGCCGTGCTGCGGCCCGGCCTGCAGCAGATGACCCTGTCGCGCATGAGCCTGCTCGAGGGACTCGGTCTCGCCGGCGGGCTGAACGACCGCGCGGCCAATCCGGCGGGCGTCTTCCTGTTCCGGCTGCCGGAAGCGGGCCGCGCCGCGGCGGCGCAGCCGACGGTGTTCCACCTCGACATGGCGCGTGGCGAGGCGATGCTGCTGGCGCACCGCTTCGCCTTGCAACCCGACGACATCGTCTATGTCAGCAACGCCCCGGTGTGGGAGGTGCAGAAGGTCATCGCGCCGTTCCTCCAACTGCTGACGCTGGGTGTGGCCGGCGCGGCGGCCGGCGGATGATCATCAGAGGATGAAGTCGCGCGCGCTCAGGCCGTGGCTGCCGGCAAGCTCGATCTCCAGATCGGCACGTCGGTCGCCATCGACATCCGCCGAGATGATGGTGCGCCCGGCCTCCTGCGTGGCGCGCAGCTCCCCGGCGGTGCCGCCGAAGGCGCGGCCGCCAAGCCAAGTGAACGCCTGGTCGCCAGACAGCCGGACATTCGCGTCGATGCCGGACATATCGAACCGGTCTCCGGATGCGAAGTCGGTGACCAGGTCGCGGCCATCGCCGGCCGGAGACTCCGCGACGCTGCCATAGACGAAGAAATCCTTCCCGGCACCGCCGGTGATCACATCGCGGCCGGTGCCGCCCTGCAGCCGGTCGCCACCGGCGCCGCCATCCAGCGTGTCCGCACCGGCACCGCCGAGCAGCACGTCGTCGGCATCGCCGCCACGCAGCAGGTCGGCGCCCTCGCCGCCCTCCAGAAGGTCCTTGCCGCTGCCGCCATCGAGCGTGTCGTTCCCGGCGCCGCCCAGCAGGCTGTCATTGCCGGTGCCGCCGGACAGCAGGTCATTCCCGGACCCGCCGAGCAGCGTGTCGTGGCCGGTGCCACCTTCGATCCTGTCGTCGCCGGCGCCGGCATCGACGTAGTCATCGCCGCCGCCCGCGAGGATGGTGTCATTGCCGGCGGTGCCGATGAGGCGGTCGGCGTCGCCGGTGGGCCGGGTGCTGCCGGTCGCGGGGTCGGTCGCGGGGCCGGGCGCGGGCTGGTCCTCCACGGGCTGCGCGGGCACCGGGTCGGCGGGAGCCGCAGGTGCGGGTGCCGTCGGGGCGCCGCCATCCGAGTTGATCTGGCCGGTGCCGGCATTGGCGAGCACGAAGTTCGCGACCTGCGCCGCGCCCACCTTCGTGTAGGCGTAGGGCACGTTGTAGGTCGCGGTGTCGGCATCGTTGCTGGTGCCGATGGCCTCGCCGTCGCTCACCTTCGACCAATTGATGTTCTGGAAGATGTTGCCGCGCAGATCCCAGAAGCCGAGCTCGGAACTGTCCTTGCTCATGATCGGGTTGTCCGAGTCGACAAAGACGTTGTTCTCGATGAGCCCGACCGCGCCCATGCGCAGGTTGATCCCGGAGGTCTCGATTCCGCTGTAGTGATTTTCGTAGATGTGGACGTAGCCGTCACGGACGCTGGGCGTGCGGGAACCGACGTTCTCGAAACGGTTGTGGCTGTAGGTCACGAAACGCCCGCCGGTGTCGCTGTCGGAGTGACCGACCAGTGATACCTTGTGGTGATCATGGAAATAGTTGTTCGAGACGGTGATGTATTCAGCGCCACGCTTGATGTCGACCAGGCCATCATAGAAGTCCTTATCGACGTCCATCGTACTATAGAACTCGTTGGAATCGATCCAGATATTCCGGGAGGCGCCCTCGATGCTGATGGCATCCTTGGTGCCGTTCGTGACGTGGTGGATCTCCAGGTTCCGGAGGATCAGATTTGATGAACCACTCTTGATATGTATCCCGATTCCGTCGAATTCGGCACCGTCGCCGGTCCCGATGATGGAAATATTGCTGCGGCCGTCGAGGGTGATCGCACTTCCGCCACTATTCTGGGGAGTGATCACGCCGTCGACCCTGATCGTCACGGGTCCGGCGGATTTCGTTGCGGCGTCGATCGCGGCTTGCAGGGCGGCTCCAGTGGAGACCGTCACGATCCTGCCCCCGGCACCGCCCGAGGTGCCGCCGTTCAACGAAGCAAAGCCGTGCGCGAGATCAGTTGCCATGATCAGAAGTACCGCCTTCCGCAGCAGATGTTGAAGCTGGCTGCAGGCCTATGCGGTCATCCTCCAGCGTGCAAGAAAAAACAATAAGGGAATGCGTAATAATCAGGACTGTTCGCTACGTCGCATAGGAATATAAATTCCCGCGATACGACATTGCAGAATGTTATCGAGAGATTCGTTTGTGATTTTAAGAATAGTCCGAAACGGTAATAATTTGTAGTGTGCCTCCAGACAATCGAGAGGGGCGGTGTGTCCCGAGGCGACGCAGAACCGCACCTGCCAGCTTGGTCGCCAGTTTGGACCGGGTTCCCGTGGCCCGGGGGCGCCCAGTCCCCCATGCTGTGCCCGATGAGGCAGGCGGGGAGCGCGGGCGATGCCGGAGTGGACAGCCGCGGTGGCGACCAGGGCCCGGTGGCGCGACCCTTGCCGTTCCGGGGGGGGCTGAGCCGTGGACGCGCGCCGCCTCGCCGTGATCGGTCTCGGCTATGTCGGGCTGCCGGTCGCCGTCGCCTTCGCACGTGCCGGTCTGCGCGTCATCGGCTTCGATATCGACCGCCGGCGCGTCGCTGAACTGCTGGCCGGCATCGACCGCACGCGCGAGGTGCCGCATGAGGACCTGTGCGCCGCGCGCCTCGCCTGCACCAGCGATCCGGCCGAGCTGCGTGACACGGACATCTTCATCGTCACGGTGCCGACGCCACTGACCGCGACGCGGCAGCCGGACCTCGGGCCGCTGCTGCGCGCTTCGGAAACCGTTGGCCGGGTGCTGCGCCCCGACGGGCTCGTCATCTACGAATCCACAGTCTATCCCGGTGCGACGGAGGAGGAATGCCTGCCGGTGCTGGAGCAGGCCTCCGGCCTGCGCGCCGGCCACGACTTCGCCATCGGCTACAGCCCGGAGCGGATCAATCCCGGCGACCCCGACCACCGGCTCGACAGCATCATCAAGGTGGTCGCGGCGCAGTCGCCCGCGGCACTGGAGGATGTCGCCGGCCTCTATGCGCGCATCGTCCGCGCCGGCATCCACCGTGCCGCATCGATCCGCGTTGCCGAGGCCGCGAAGGTCATCGAGAACGCGCAGCGCGACCTCAACATCGCCTTCGTCAACGAGCTGGCCTGCATCTTCGATCGGCTGGGCATCGATACGCAGGACGTGCTCGCCGCCGCCGCGACCAAGTGGAACTTCCTGGATTTCAGGCCCGGCCTCGTCGGCGGCCACTGCATCGGGGTCGATCCCTACTACCTTGCCCACCGCGCCGAACGCGCCGGCCACCATCCGGAGGTGATCGTCACCGGCCGCCGCATCAACGACGGCATGGCCAGCTTCGTCGCACGCCGCTGCGTGCAGATGCTGATGCGCCACGGCGGCCAGTCGCGCCGCGTCACCGTGCTCGGGTTGACCTTCAAGGAGAACGTGCCCGACCTGCGCAACTCGCCCGCGCTCCATCTGGTGCGGGAGATCCAGGACCACGGCCTCGACGTCCAGATCGTCGATCCCCTGGCGGATCCGGAGGAGGTGCTGTCGGCCACCGGGCTGCCGCCCACGGACCTGCTGGAAGTCCGTCCCGGTGGCGCCGTGGTGCTGGCCGTCGCGCACCGCGCCTTCGTGAAGTCGGGCTGGAGCCTGATCCGCCGGTGCCTGCTGAACGAGGGCGGCGCGGTGCTGGATGTAAAGGGTTGCCTCGATCGCAGCCAGGTGCCGTCCGACGTCGATCTCTGGCGACTGTGAGCATCGCCATGCCATCCAGACTGGACGTCAATCCTGACCAGTCTCCGGCCCGCATCGGATGCGACACGGCGTAGGATGGTGCCGGCGGTGGCGGACACTGCCGCAGACCCCAACGGGAGGAAACCAGGGTGATCTTCATCCAGCGCGAGGGTACGACGGGGACCGTGCCCTTCACCGGCGACATGGCGCGCGTGCTCGACCAGCACGGCAATGTCGTCGTGGGTTGGACCTCCGGTGGCAGTCTTGGCGGGATCCCCCAGGGCGAGGGCTACAGGCTCGAGGTCAGCACCGGCGGCGCCGTCGTGGCGGAGGACCTGGTGGTCGGCGCGGTCGTCTTTGTCATGGGCCAGTCGAATATCCAGCGCTGGTTCGATGGGCCGCAGGATGAACTGTCCGGCGGCGGCGTCTACGGCATGGAATGGAACGGCGAGATCGGCGCAGTCTCCGGCGGCGCCGCGCAACACTTCGCCCGCACCTATGGGGCCCAGCTCGGTGCGCCCGTGCTGATCGTGGAGGGCGCCAAGGGCGGCACCGCGCTGCTGCCGGAGGCGGACAAGGGCAACGGCCACTGGATGTCGACCGCCGCCGGATCGCTGTACGCCAACGTGCTCGGGCTGCTGGCGCAGGTTGGCGGCAGCGCCGAGGTGGTGCTGTGGGGGCAGGGCGAGACGGACGGGTCCGAGGGCATATCCGAAAGTGCCTATACCATCGCGCTGACCCAGTTCATGGAGCGCGTTCTTGCGGATTTCAGCCCCGATCGCGTGCTGATCCAGGAGATCGGGCCGCGCGGCAGCGATGACGGCAAGTATGACGACGTGCGTGCCGCGCAGCACAACGTGGCCGCGGCAATGCCTGGCGTCGCCATCGGCGCGCTCACCTCGGACCTGCTGACCATCGAGGACGGCATCCACCTGAGTGGCGCCTCCCGCATCCTTGCAGCCGATCGCATGGTCATCAGTTCCCTGGCGCTGGAAGGGATCGATCACGCCCGCAGCCTCTGGACCGGTGCCGACGACAGCCAGGTGGGCGATACGCGCGTGGCGGGGGCGGGACGCGATGAATTGCGGGGACGCGCCGGCGATGACTGGCTCGATGGCGGCGCGGGTGACGATGTGCTGCTGGGCGGCGCGGGCGCCGACACACTGCTGGGCGGCGCAGGTCACGACATCCTCTGGGCCGGGGCGGGCAATGACCATGCCGATGGCGGTGCGGGCGACGATGTCATCTCGGGGGGCGCGGGCGCTGACACGCTGCTCGGTGGCGACGGGAACGATGAGATCTGGGGCGATGACGGCGATGACGAGATCACCGGCGGGGCCGGCAACGACCTGATCTACGGTGGCGCTGGCGAGGACACTGCGGTCTACGCTGGTGTCAGGGCCGGCTACATCGTGCTGGCCTCGGGCAGCAGCGTCACCGTATGGGACATCGATCCGGTCGACGGCGACGACGGCCGCGACGTGCTGTCCGGAATCGAGTTCATTCGGTTCAGCGACGCGGTGATCGATCCCAGCGGCGCTGGCCTGCCGGCCCTGTTCTCCGCCGGCGCCGACTTCGTCGATTTCGCAACGATCGTATTCGGCGAGTGGCTGCCCGCCTCGATGTACGAGGCGCTCGGCGGCAACGACGAGGTCTACCTGCCCTACGATGCCGCCGCCGCCATCGCGGCCGGCTACGACGTGACCAAGGCCTTCGATGCCGGCGGCGGCGACGACGTCGTGATCGGCGGGTCGCTGTCAGACACCATCCGCGGCGGCAGCGGCGCCGATATTCTCAATGGTGGTGCCGGCGCCGACCGGCTGGATGGCGGCACCGGCAACGATCTCTACTACGTCGACGATCCGCTCGACATCGTCTTCGAGAAGCCGGGGGAGGGCCTGGACACGGTCGTCGCCACGGTCTCGTTCCGTCTCAAGAGCAACGTCGAGAACCTGGTGCTCGCCGGCACCGCCGACATCACCGGCTCGGGCAACGACGAAGCCAACGTGATCACAGGCAATGCCGGCGCCAACAAGCTGATGGGCCATGGCGGGGCGGACACGCTGATCGGCGGCGACGGCAACGATACGCTGGATGGTGGCAGCGGCGCTGACGTGATGATCGGCGGCCTCGGCGACGACCGCTATGTCGTGGACGATGCCGGCGATGTGGTTGTGGAGGAGCCGGGTGGCGGCTACGACCTGATACAGACCTATTTCAGCACCGTGATGCCGGCCAACATCGAGCGGCTGTCGCTGATGGGCGCGGCGGATCTCTGGGCGACCGGCAGCGCCGGCGACAACCGGCTCGACGGCAATGCCGGCAACAACCTGCTTGATGGCGGCAATGGCAACGATGCGCTGTACGGCCTCGGGGGTGCCGATACGTTGCTGGGCGGCTCCGGCAACGACCTGCTGGATGGCGGCGAGGGAGCCGACCTCATGGTTGGCGGGCTTGGCGACGACCGCTACAGGATCGACAACGAGGGGGATGTGGCGGTCGAGGAGGCGAACGGCGGCTACGATTGGATCGAGACCTTGTTCAGCACGACGCTGCCGCTGAACTTCGAACGCCTGTCGCTGCTCGGCAGTGGTGACCTGTCCGGAACCGGCAACGCCGCGAACAACCGGATCGACGGCAATTCCGGCAGCAATATCCTCGATGGGGGCAACGGCAACGACCAGGTCTATGGCCTCGGCGGCAACGACCTGCTGTTCGGCGGCGGCGGCAACGATACCTTGGAGGGTGGCCTCGGCGTCGATACCTTGTGGGGCGGCGCCGGCAACGACCGCTTCGTGTTCCGGAGCAGGGAGGAGATCGGCGGCGGCACCACGGGCCTCGCCTCCGACCTCATCGCCGACTTCATGCATGGCGACCGCATCGACTTCAGCCGCATCGATGCCGTCAGCGCGACGGCGGCGGACGAGGCGTTCATCTTCATGGGCGCCGCCGCGGCGACGGGTGCCGGGCAGCTTTCCTTCTCGCACGACGTCGTTGCGAACCAGACGATTCTGGCCGGGCACCTGGACGGCGACGGCATCGCGGATTTCGAGCTTCTGCTGACCGGCCTGCTCAACCTGGTTCCGTCCAACATCGCGCTCTGAGGGAGGCAGGCCACCAGCCTGACGGGCCTTCGCCGAAGCGCCGCCCTGCAACACGGTCGTTCGGGGCCGGACCGGGTGGCGTGGATCCTGCCGATCGGTCCCATCCATGTATCCCACCCGGGCCTGGCCCCTTCGGAGCGACTCCGACCCGCAAAAACCGGTGGAAACACCCCTTCGCGGGCCGGCGGGTTGGGGCGCCAGGATGCCCAAGCCGGATCTCGTAAACGCCGCGTTTCTCCAGGGCGTTAGCGTCAGGCTGGCTGCAATGTGTGCCAGTCTTGTGTCACAGGCAAGCAGCGCCTCGCGTGGGTCAGGATGACGGCGCTACGCGGCGATGGTGTGCCGCTGCGGCGTCTCTGGCCGGGCGGGAGCCGGCGGCGCAGGTGGCGCATCGCCCGGTGCTGGATGTCGGGCTGGTGCATGCCGAGGGTGTCCTGGGCGAAGCGGCCGTGGCGAAGGCGCTGAACCGGCGTGGGATGCCGACGCCGCAGGACACGGACACCTGGTTCCACCTGACAGTGCCACGGGTGCTTGCGAGAACGATTCCGCCTGCCTGACCGGACTGCCCGTCAGTCGGCCGGGCGAGGTTTCCGGTCGAGGTGCTGCCGCAGGAGTGCCATGTTGCGCAGATTGGCGCGAAAGAAGACGTCGCCGATCCAGCCGGCAACGGGCACCGCGCTGATCAAGGCGTCAACGCCGATGTTGCCGATCATGCGCAGCAGCATTCCCGGCGGCACACCCAGGCGCCGCGCCTCCAGGATCAGGTAGGCCGAAACGCCCTTCGAGGCTATCAAGCCGAGGCCCGGTATGAGATTCAGCGCGGCATCCGCGCCGAACCGGATGCCGGTACCCGGGATGCGCCACCTGCTGTCGAGGACGCGCGCAATCATTTCCAGTCGCCTGCGGACGTCCTTTTCGCGAGCGGATACTGTCGAGGACTGCGCAATGGTGAATTGACGGCCGTTCATTCGTTCACTCCTGCCGGCCAATCGGGCCTGTAGGACTGACAACGCTGTTTCATTCGATCGGTGGCAAGAATCCAGCACGCCACTGCCGCGAGGGCCGGTCGCCGCGGCAGGATCGGCCGTTGGTCGGGCGGCCGGCCAGCTTCCGAGGTGGAGATAGTGCCGGATTGGCCGTCTCCGTCTGTTGGAGCCCGAGCGCCTGGCCGGTTCCGGCAGACCCGATTTCCATGGAACCGGCTACAGGTCACCCTGCCTTGCCGCCATAACCATTTGCTGATCCCATGCCGCGGCGCCAAAGGTTCGCCATGCTCCGCGAGTGAACTGCAAAGCGACAGAGGGGAAAGCCAGCCAGATGCGCCGCAGCACGGACCGTATCCTGACCACCCATACCGGCAGCCTGCCGCGTCCCCGCGCGTTGACCCGCCTGCACGCGCGTCGCGCCCGTGGCGAGCCGGTGGATGAAGGTGAGCTTGCCGCGGCAGCGCAGGCCGCGGTCGCCGCGATCGTGCCGAAGCAGATCGCCGCCGGCATCGACATCCCGAACAACGGCGAGCAGGGCCGCGAATCCTTCGTGCTGTACCTGCGCGACCGGCTGACCGGTCTCGGCGGGCAAAGCAAGCGCGGCGGCTTCGCCGATGTCGAGGCCTATCCGGAATTCAAGGCGGACTTCACCGCCGCCGTCTCCGGGAAGGAGGCCGCCAGCGTCACCAGCCACCTGCCGAGCGCCGTGGCGCCCATCACCTATATCGGTCAGGCGGCGATGGCGGCGGAGCTGGCGGAATTCGATGCGGCGCTCGCCCCCGCGCAGGGCCGCTTCGCCGAGGCCTTCATGGCCGCACCCTCGCCCGGCATCGTCGCCGCCGTGGTCCAGAACCGCCACTACGACAACGAGGAACGCTACCTCGCCGCGCTGGCGGAGGCGCTGCGGGTGGAATACCGGGCGATCCTCGATGCCGGCCACACCCTGCAGATCGATTGCCCGGACCTGGCGCTGGAGCGCCATGGCGCCTACCAGGACCTGCCGCTGTCGGACTTCCTCGGCTTCTGCGAACGTGCGGTCACCGCGATCAACGCGGCCATCGCCGATCTGCCGAAGGACCGCATCCGCCTGCATGTCTGCTGGGGCAACTATGAGGCACCGCATGACCGCGACGTGCCTTTCGCCGATATCTGGCCGGTGATCCGAACGCTGCGCGTCGGCGGCTTCGTGCTGCCCTTCGCCAATCCGCGCCATGCGCATGAACACAAGGTGTTCCGCCAGATGCCGCTGTCCGAGGAGCAGATCCTGGTGGCCGGTGTCATCGACACGCTGACCAATTTCGTCGAGCATCCGGAAGTGGTGGCGGAAAGGCTGGAACGCATCGCGGACAGCATCGGCGCGCCGGAGCGATTGCTGGCCGGCACCGATTGCGGCTTCGACACCTCCGCCGGGCGCGGCCGCGTCTCGGCGGATGTGGTCTGGGCGAAGCTCGCCAGCCTGGCGGAAGGCGCGCGCCTCGCCTCCGCCAGGGTACTATGACCATGTGCTGGATGTGCACCATCCGGCGTCCGACGCAGCGCCCGAAGCCGAAGCCGCCGAAGGCGGAGCCCACCACCCAGGGAGAAAAATCATGAAGCGTCGCACCATGCTGGCCGCCGCCGCGGCCACCCTCGTCACGCCGGGCCTTGTCCGCGCCCAGAACACCCAGAACGCCGCCTGGCCCGGCAACCGCCAGGTCCGCATCGTCATTACCTATCCGCCCGGCGGCACCTCGGATTTCGTGGCCCGTGTCTATGCCACGCGGCTTTCCGCCGAGACCGGTGGCAACGTGGTGGTGGAGAACCGCTCGGGCGGCGGCGGCGTGGTCGGCTGGACCAATGTCGTGCGCTCTGCCAATGACGGCACGACGCTGCTGCTGACCGACAATTCGCTGGCGACGGCGCCGCCGCTCTATCCTGACCTCGGCTTCGACATCCGGCAGGACTTCACGCCGATCTCGCTGCTGGTGGACTACCCGACGGTCTTCGTGGTACCCGGCAATTCCCCGGTGCGGACGCTGCGGGAGTATGTGGACAGCGTGCGCGGGAAGCCCGCGGATGCGAATTTCTACGGCAGCATGGGCGCGGGATCCTCGCCGCATCTGTACACGGAATACCTGCAGGATCTCGCCGGCATCCGCATGACGCATGTGCCCTATCGCGGCATGGGACCAGCCTTCACCGACCTGTTGGCCGGGCGCATTGGGCTGTTGATCGCGGCCCCGGCCACGGTGATGGGCGCGGTGCGCGAGGGTCGTGCGCATGCCATTGCGATCGGCACCCAGGGCGGGCGCATTCCTTCCCTTCCGGATGTCGCGACGGCGAAGGAACAGGGCTTCGATTTCAGCTATTCCTTCTGGTACGGGATGCTCGGCCCGAAGGGCATGGACCCGGTGCTGGTCCGGCGCATCCAGCAGGAACTCGACAAGGTGCTCGCGCACGCCGAAACCCGCGCACGCTTCGTGCAGCAGGGCGCGACACCCGTGGCCGGCGACGCCGCCGCGCTGCGGGCCGTGATGGAAAGTGACCTGGCGCGCTGGAGCGAGGTGGTGCGCGCCAAGGGCATCACCATCCAGAACTGAGTCGCGCCGCGCCGGTGCACGTACTGGACCAGCCACGTCCGCCGCGTCCTGTGGCAGGCACGAAAGGCCATGGACGATCGAGCGCTGGCCGGAGATGGATCCGGTTGCCCGCTTCAAAAGCTTCCTCGCCGCCGGGTTTGCGGCGAGACCGCAATGATTGGCCGCGCTGAACCTGACGGCCAGCCGGGACAGCAGGAGGAACAGGCGGATGACCGGATTGAACCAGGGGGCGCTGGGTCCCTACGGGCTGCAGGGCAAGGTCGCGGTGATCACCGGCGGCAGCAGCGGCATCGGCGCGGCCTCCGCACGGCGGCTGGCGGAACTCGGGGCGACGATCGCCATCGGCTACAATAGCGGCCGCGACAGGGCGGAGGCCCTGGCGGCGGAACTGCCCGGCGGCGGTCACATCGCGCTGTACCTGCCGATGGCGGACAGCGACGCGATCCGCGCCTCGGCGGCGGAGGTGGAGGCAAAGCTAGGCCGGGCCGATGTTCTGGTGAATTCGGCCGGCACCACGCGGGCCGTGCCGCATGCGGATCTGGAGGCGCTGGATGACGAGACCTTTGACCGCATCCTGATCACCAACGTCCGCGGCCCCTATTCCACCATCCGCGCCTTCGCCCCGCTGCTGCGGCGCGGCGGAGACGCGGTGATCGTCAACATCTCCTCCCTCTCCGGGGTGAACGGGCTCGGCAGCAGCATCGCCTACTGCGCCTCGAAGGCGGCGCTGGACACGATGGGCCTGGCGCTGGCGCGCGTGCTGGGGCCGGAAATCCGCGTCATCGGCATCTCGCCCGCCGCGGTGGATACCGGCTTCGTGCCAGGCCGCAGCCGGGAGGCGGTGCTGAAGCAGGCGGAGTTGACCCCGCTGAAGATCGTCTGCCAGGCCGATGACGTGGCGCTCGCCGTGGTCGCGGCAGTGACGCATCTGCGGCTGACCACAGGCACATCGTTGCTGGTAGATAGCGGCCGGCACCTGTAGCCACTACCCTGCGGCGGCGACCCGTGGCGTCGGCGAGACCTCGTTGAGGCAGAGGCGGGAGGGCGCCTTCCGCCGCTTCCGCACCTGAGGGTGGTTCGGATGGCAGGACGGGAGGGAGGATCGGGCTCGCATCTTGCACGGCAGTGGCGATGCATGGCGGCGAAGGTTGCAAGCGTCAGCGCTTGCGGTCCTGCCGCGCCCGCCCGCCCGCCCGCCTGCCGGGCGCAGCACGACCCACGCCGGCGCGTGGTCTCTCGCTCCCTCTCGGCCTCGCACGTCCCGATCCACGCCCGCGGTCTTCAGCCGGTCGCTGAGCGCCGGGCTGAGCAGGATGTGGTCGATCCGCAAACCCGCATCGCGCCGCCACCGATCGCGCTTGTAGTCCCAGAAGGTGTAGATTGGTCCGGTTGGATGCGCTGCGCGGATCGCGTCGGTCCAGCCCTGCGCAAGCAGCCTGGAAAAAAGCTGCTCGGCTTTCGGGCTGCAGCAGTGCATCCTTCGCCCAGGACCTGGACGGATAGATGTCTGCATCCGTGGGGACGACATTGTAGTCGCCAGCGAGCGCAACCGGGATCCCGGCCTGCTGCAAGGTCGCGGCATGGGCAATCGGCCGTTCGAGCCAGGCCAGCTTGTAGGCGAACTTCGGGCCAGGCTGGGGATCGCCGTTCGGCGCGTAGAGGCAGCCGATGAGGACGCCGCCAACGGCTGCCTCGATGTACCGGCTCTGCAGGTCCTTCGGATCGCCGGGCAGGATCCGGCGGGTCACGACAGGCTCGACATCACGTGCGAGGATTGCCACCCTGATCCAGGTCCGCTGCCCCACCCACGCCGCGTGGTAGCCCGCCGCCCTGATCGCTTCGGTCGCGAAGGCATTCTGCGCCGCCTTGAGTTCCTGCAGACAGATAACGTCGGGCCGAGCCTCCCCGAGCCAGTCGAGCAGGTTCTGCAGGCGCTTGTTCACGTTGTTGATGTTGAAGGTGGCGATCTTCACGGGGTCGGCTCCCGGGTCATCCGCATCAGGTAGGCAGGCAGCAAGCGTCCAGATCGGCCGCCGCTCGCGCAGGCGACAGTCCAGGCTGCTGTCAATGCGGCGCGGGCGCGGCTGCCCAAGGTGCCGCTCTTCGCCGAAAGGAAGTCCTTTGGCGGTCGCATGACGTCGCAGGCACAGGCGGAGGCACCGCTGCCGGATCTCTCGGGACTGGTCTTGCTGGGCTTCCCGCTGCACCCGGCGGGCAAGCCGAGCACCGATCGGGCAGATCATCTTGCGCGGATCAGCGTGCCGATGCTGATTTTTCAGGGAACGCGCGATGCCCTCGCCGACATGGCGCACCCGCGGCCTGCAATCGCGAATCTAAGGGAACGGGCGACGCTGGCCGTGTCGGAGCAGGCTGACCACGCGTTCCATGTCCTGGTGAGGTCCGGGCGGACCGATGCGGAAATCCTTCACGAGATGCTCGATCGTGTTGCTGCGTGGATGCGAGCGGTCGCTGTTCAGCCTGCGTGACCGCTCGCCTCCACGGCTTGCCGGAAACGTCAGCTACTGCGCCTCGATGCATTTCCGGATCGCCACCAGCGCTTAGCTCAGTTGCCCTTCGCCGGATTGCGGAGGCATCAGATCAGGTCGTCACCATTACTGCCGTACACAGACGAGTTGGTAGTTCCCATGCTGAACATGCGAGGAAGCGCGGAGGCTCCCGCGTCACGTCAGCCCATCCAGGCCCCATCCTGCGCGACAAGCCGGCCGGCATGGAAGACACTGCGCCGTGGCGGGTGGCCACCGATGGCCTCCGGCACATTCTCGACCGGAAGGCTGAACAGGTTCGCCGGACTGCCCTCGACTATGCCGTAGGGGGCGATGCCCAGCGCCGCGGCTCCCTGGCTGGAGACCATGTCGAACAACTCCTGGAGCAAGGGATCGGTCCGCAGATCCTCGCGCCAGCCGATGATGGCGGCGCGTTCCAGCATGTCCGCGTTGCCATAGGGGCTCCAGGTATCGCGCACATCGTCGTTGCCGCAGAACACGCGCACCCCGGCGCGCCGCAGCAGCATCAGCGGCGGCAAGGTTGCACCGCCCGCGCCATGCGTGACGAGCGAGACGCCCGCCTCCGCCATCAGCGCGGCCGCCGCCTTTTGCAGCGACTCACCAATGCCGCCAAGGCAGAAGCCGTGGCTGATGGTGACGCGGCCCTGCATGCCGCCCGCCTTGGTCCGCGCGCAGATTTCCTGCAGGCTGAACAGCCCGAGCTGTCCTGGCTCGTGCAGGTGGATGTCGATGCCGACGCCACGCCTCGCGGCGATGGCGAAGATGCCGTCGAGCTGGCCGGAAGGGTTGCGATCCACCTCGCAGGGATCGATGCCGCCAACCAGGTCAGCTCCTTCTCCGATCGCGGCATCCAGCAGCTCAAGCATCGGCGCGCCGCCCTGGCGCATGACCCCTGCCTGCGGGAAGGCGACGACCTGTACCGTCACGGCATGGGCATGGGCCTGCTTGGCCGCCAGCACGCCCTGAAGCGCCGCCAGGCCAAAGGCGGGGGTGATGTCGGCATGGGTGCGGATGTGCCCGGTGCCATGGGCGACGCAGCGACGGATCAGCTCCCCGGCGCGCTCGCCAGTTGGCAGAGGCAGGCTCGGCAGCAGGCGCTGGTCGGTGTCGATGCGGCTCTGCCGGAACGGCTCCGCCGCGTGCGGCTGCCAGGGCAGGCCGAACAGGGTCTTGTCCAGGTGCATATGCCCATCGACCAGCGCTGGCAGGAGCAGGTCTCCGCCGAGGTCCATCACCTGCGTATCCGCCGGGCCCGGCGCGTCGGGCGGCAGGATGGCTGCGATGCGGCCGGCCGCGATGGCAATGCGCGGCCTGCTGCCATCGGCGAGGCGGAGATTGGTCAGCAGCAGCTCGGCCATGGCGACACCTTCAGTGAGGAGGGCCCGAAGGAAACCCCGGGCAGGATGGGATCGACCCGCTAGGCGCCGAGGGCGCCCAGGGCCTGGCTGACGGAATGGGCCACCCGGTTGCGCGCCCGACGCGCGGAGACCGTTCGCAGATGCGCCTCCTCCGTCCCCGGCGTGGACGCCGCAAGAGCCCGCAGGGGCTGCAATACGGGCCAGGGCTGGTGCGGCAGGGCGCTATCATGCACGAAGCGGTCGCCGCTGGTGTAGTCCATCGGCACGAGAGCGCGGGAGACACGCATCAGCGTCGCATCCGGGAAGGGTCCGCCCGCGGCGCGGCGTTCGAGATGCCGCGCTGCCTCGATCAGCCCCGACAGGTCGAGGCGCGTGCCAAGCCTCGCTGCGATCGCCTCCAGCTCGGCCCGCAGGGCCGCGGCATGGCACGCATAGTCGAGCGGCAGGTGCAGGTCGGTCAGCAGGCGGCACACGGCATGCGCGACGATCCGCGTGTCCCGCATCAGCTTCTCCGGATCGACCTTGTCGATCGTGTCGTGCGGCGTGTGCCACCACCAGCCGAGCGCATTTCGCATGCCGCCAGCCGAGGCAGGCTGGCCGCTGAGCGTGCCGAACATGGCCGGCACGCCGATGCCCCAGAAGGACTGGTCGCCGGACCGCCCGCTGCGCTTGCCCTTGTAGTCCTGCCCCGCATGGGCGGAGATCGCCTCCGCCGCAAGCGACCAGAGCTCGGTGGCCGAGCCGGTCTGCGTGACATCCACCGCATCCCTGCCGCCGGTGCTGTCCACGTTCACATGCGCGACGCAGCGGGCCTCGAGCTCGGCCCAATGCTCATCTGCATACCAGGAGGAACCGGAATAGCGGCCATGCGAATGTCCCGACCAGAAGCAGACGCGTAGAGAGCGCTTCCAGGATTCTCGATGTTCCGCGCAGGCACGTGCCGTCTCCATCATCGTGGCATTGGCCGCGCCATTGTCCATCACGCCGTGGTACCAAGTGTCGTGATGGCCAGAGAACAAAATGAAGGGCGCATCCGCGGCGCCGGGTGCGTCCATGTCGCAGACCAGGATCGGCGTTTCGCGCCAGCCGGTGTCCACCTGCGCATGGATCGTCGCCGTCAGCAGCGGCGCGAGCCGCGCGCGTAGCGCGGCGCCATCCGCGTTGCTGATCGTGACGGCCGTGGTGACCGCCATGTTCCCGACCGTCTCCTGCGAGGGGCTGCCCCAGACGGGCGAGATGCACATCTCATAGAGGTGCTCATTCGGGCTGACATGGATGCTGCCGAGCACGCCGGCTTTGGCCGCACGCATGGCCACCGCCGGGCTGGCGATGCCATCGGCGAGGATGATTTTTCCGCGCAGATCGCGACCTCGGAACTGCGCCTCCGCGGCATCGCCGACGTCCACGATCTCCGCCGTCAGGCCATCAGGCGCGGTGGAGCGGGACATGGAATGCGTGATGCAGGGTATGTCCCTCCCGTCGACCAGCATACGGGCCGGGCCGGGCAGGCTGATGAAGGCCGGATGGTGCAGCAGCGTCGTGCGGAAGCCATACTCTTCCATGCGCCGCTGAAGGTAGGCGAAGCTCTCCGCCTCCTCCGGTGTCCCGCTCAGCTTCACGCGCCGGGCGAATTCCTCGAGATGCTCCTGCATCTCCTCGCCACACAATGCGGCGGCGACCATGCTTGCGAGATCGGCCATCGCCTCAATCCACCTTGATGTTGGCGTTGCGGATCACCCGCGTCCAGCGCTCGATCTCGACGCCAAGCAGGCTGGCGTAGCCTGAGGCGAGCAGGCAGACCGGGATGAAGTCCCGCAAGGGATCGTAGGGCAGGCGCGGCATCAACCCGGGGTTGATGGCGAAGCTGGAATCGACCCGCAGGATTGTCTGGCCATCGGGTTCGGCCCGCGCCACGACCTCCGTCCCGATCACGCCGCCGCCACCCGGCCGGGTGTCGATCACCAGCGTCTGGCCGAGCACGCGCCCGACGCCGATCTCGATGATGCGCGCGAGGTTGTCCGTGCCGCCGCCGGGCCCGAAGGGAATGACGACGCGGACGGGGCGGGTAGGATAGGCCGGCTGCGCCTGCGCCACGAACGGGGCCAGGACGGCGGCTGACATCAATGCGCGGCGGCCGGGACGGGGCATGGTCGAGGCGTTCCTCTCAGGAGGCAGGATCACGAGCGCACGGCAGGATGGTGGCCGGCGCCGATATCCCACCATGGGCCGGCCATGATGATCAGCCCCTCGCGCAGCAGGGGTTCCAGCGCGTGTTCATCCAGCGCATGTTGATTGCGTCCAACATGGCCGTACACTATCGAACGGCAAATGAACGACAAGGACCAGGTGCCGAGCTTGCATGGTGGATGCGCTCAGCGCTGAACCACAAACCGCCTGGCCTGCTCATCATAGTCACCATAGCCAAGTGACTCGCGCAGCTCCTTCGGCGAGAGAGAGTTCTTTGCCTCCGACTCACCGGCTGCAATAGCCGCCAGGCCGGCCTTGATGCTCGAAATTGCCGGGGAGAGCATGCCGGTGGGAAAGGTGCCGATCTTCAGGCCGAGTTCCGCGGCACGTTTCTGCGTCGGCGTCTCACGCTGGGCTCCCGGTGAGAGCACCGCGAAGTGCGGCCGTCCCTGCGACGCGGCAACGGCGCGTCGCACCTCCTCCTCATCCTTCGGACTGTCCAGGAAGAGGATATCCGCGCCTTCCTCGACATACATCTCAATCCGGGCCACCGCTTCCTCAATCCCGGCTGTGGGCCTGCAATCCGTCCGCGCCATCACCAGAATGCCGCTGTCCTTGGCCGCTTCCACCGCGGCGCGGATCTTCATCCGAACTTCGTTTCGCGGCATGCAGGGCTTGCCGTCCGCGGTCAGCGCCCGCGGCGTGATCTTGTCCTCGATCAACACGGCTGCTGCACCAGCGC
The DNA here is from genome assembly GCF_051433195.1 of Falsiroseomonas sp. E2-1-a20. NCBI lineage: Bacteria > Pseudomonadati > Pseudomonadota > Alphaproteobacteria > Acetobacterales > Roseomonadaceae > Falsiroseomonas > Falsiroseomonas sp. E2-1-a20. The sequence goes on from NZ_JBHMFT010000021.1 coordinate 81,625, forward strand.
GGCCGTAAGCACGAACCGTGCGCTGCACGTTCATCGGGTTCCCATAGCCGTGGTCGCCATCGGCCAGGACCAGCAGATCTGGTGCCGCACCGCGGACCATCTCCAGACTGTTCAGCATCTCGGCGAAGGAGATCAGGTCCAAGTCGGGCCCGCCCAGCCGGCTCGCTGCCACGCAGGAGCCGGAGAGGAAAGCAGTCTTGAACCCGGCGGCATGGGTCAGCTTGGCCGTCAGTCCATCCCAAACTGCCGGCATCGCAACGAACCCAGGCTCGGCCAGCAGGGCACGCATTCTCTCGGGTGGCGTCACGGCGTTCATCTCCAACAAGGTCCGGACATCAGTCGCGCCAGGGCTTCCGCGCCCAGAGTGCGCGCAGTCGCGCATCCTCCTCCAGGAACAGCCTCTCCTGGTCGGCAGCGCTCATGGCACGGCGGGGCAGGTTGAGGCGCTCGGCTTCCGCGATCCACTCCGGGTCCGCGTTCGCTCCGGCGATGGCGGCGCGCAGCGGTTCGCTGATCTCGGAGGGAAGATTCGGTGGTGCGACGAGGCCGCGGGTGGAGCCGCCGAGGACGGCGAAGCCCTGCTCGCGGAAGGTCGGTATGGCGCCGGTCGCCGCCCAGCGCTCAGGACCACCCTGCGCCAGTGCGCGGATCGTGCCGTCACGCATCATCCCCAAGCCCTCGCTCATGTTGAAGGAGCCGACGTCGATGCTTCCTGACAGCAAGTTGGTGATGATCGGCGGTGTTCCGTTGAAAGGGACGTGCAAATACTCCGTGCCCGTCGCCTCCTGCAGCGAGAGCTGCAGCAAATGGTCATCGCTGCCGATCCCGGCCGTACCGATTGCAATCTGTCCTGGGCGCGCGCGAGCGGCGGCGACGAGATCTGCGACGCCGCGGAACGGGCTGTTCGCCCGGACCCAAAGGCCACAGGGATCCTCGAGGACATTGCCGAGAAATGTGAAATCCCGCACCCGGTAACGCACCTGCCGTTCGATCGGCAGTGTGATGGAGTTGGGAGCCTGCGCAGCACCGATGGTGAAGCCGTCGGGCACCGCCTGCGCAATGCCCTCGAAGGCCTGCTGACCGCCGGCCGCCGGGCGGTTGATGACGACGAGGTTTGCGCCGGGCAGGCGGCGCTGGACGAAGGGCAAGATGGCGCGGGTCAACATATCCATCCCGCCGCCTGCCGGACCTGGGACCAAAACCTGGACGGGCCGGTCGACCGGCCAGGCGGCAAGCGCCAGCCGCGGCAGGCCCAGAGCCGCGGCCGTGGCCGCACTTAGAAGCTGTCGCCGCTGCATGGCTAGGCCCTCCCTCGACGTGTGGATCGTAAGCCGATGGGTCTGCGGCGCAAGGTCTTGGCGCGAGAAGTCAGGTCGCTGCCGTAGGCGTGACGGTGCGGGTGCCGCTGGCATGCCGCCACCGGCCAGGCAGGAAGATCGTTGTGGCGCCGTTAATCGACGGTGGGGTCCCGGTCATGGCGGATGCTGACCCGACACTGGTGGAGACCGTTCACGCGATCGACGAGATGGCGAAGGCCGAACGTGTCAGGCGATAAGCCTCGTCATTCGATTGCGACTGACGCTGCTGCCCCTCTCGCTCAGTAGTTGAGGAGCGGGCAAATCCAGGGGCGCACTGGTTCAGAAGGTCATTCCCGCCGCCCCAGGAGGCGGGCCAATGCCATCAGGACTGCCCCGGCGCCGATGATCCCGTAGGTCTCCGGGTTGGATTTGGCCATGTCGACGGCCGCCGTTGGCAACCACAGCAGCGTGTCCCAGCCGAAGACGAGGGCCGCCATGCCGAGCATCACGAGCAGACTGCCTACGGACCATAGCAGCTTCGCCATAATCATGATTTTCCTGACGCAGACCGGGTCTCAATCACTTAGGCAGCAGCGGCCATCGCCCAGCGCATGAGCACACGGCAGCCTGCCTCGAAATCCTCCATCAGCATCGCCTCGCTGGGGTTGTGGCTGCCATTCTGGCTGCGCACGAACAGCATGCCAGCAGGAATCCCAGCAGCAGCGAAGCTCTGCGCGTCGTGCCCGCCGCCGCTCGGCATGCGGCAATACGGAACACCGACATCCTCTGCTGCGCCTGCCAGGGCATCCACCAACGCCGGGTCCATCGGCACAGGCGCACGTCCTTGCTCCGCACCCAGGTCGAACCGGACACCACGTCGCGCCTCAATCTCAGCGACCAGCGCGTGCAGCTCCTCGTAGAAGCGATCCAGTGCCACCTGTTGACCGCTTCGCACATCGAGCTTGAAGGACAATTCGCCCGGCACCTTGCCGAAGCCAGCTTGCGGGCCGGTTTCGAACACGCAGAAGGTGACCACCAGTTCCAGGCCTTCCTCCTCCTCCAGCCGGATCCAGGCTTGTTCCAACCGGTGCGCAAGTTCCGCCGCCGCAAGCACCGCATCGCGCCGATGCCGCCGCGGCGTGGCGCCGGAATGGTTGTACTCGCCAATCACGCGCGCGAAGCGGTGGCGACGATTTCCAGGAAGGCCGAACACCACTCCGACCGGGCAGCCCTCCTCCTCCAGCACCCGCGCCTGTTCGATATGCAGTTCGATGTAGGCGGCCACATTGTCCGGCCCCAATTCGCGATGCCCGGCGCGGCACCAATCGGGATCGAAGCCGGATTGGCGCATGGCCTGTTCCAACGTGATGCTGCCATCCATCCGCGGCGTGGCCAGGGCTTCGGGCTCCATCAACCCCAGCGCCGCGCGGCTGCCGGGAAAAGGCGTTGGAAACCAGGCACCGCCCTCCTCGGAGCGGATAGCCATCACATCAATGGTTCGGCGGGGGGTGACGCCGGCGTTACGCAAGCCGACTGCAACAGCAAGCCCCGCCAGCACGCCCGCCGTGCCATCGTAATCGCCACCCTGCGCCACGGAATCGAGATGGCTGCCGATGACGATGCGCTTTGCAGTTGGATCGCTGCCCGGCAAGGTGAGATAAAGATTGCCGGCAGGATCAACACGGCTGACCAACCCCGCCTTTTCGGCAACCTCCCGCACGATGTCATGCGCCGTTTGTTCGCCAGGCCCATAGCCTTCCCGGGTCACGCCACCGCGTGGGTCGCGCGTTGCTTCATGGATGCGGGTGAACAAGGCTGCCGCGAGGCCGACATCCGGCGCTGGCTGGTTCGAGAACATGGCAGGCGATTCCAAGGTACCTCGCATCGCATCAATCCAGCTTCGCGCCGGACGCCTGCACGATGTTCTGCCAGCGCGGCGTATCGTCGCGGATCAGTCGCGCCAAAGCCTCCGGAGACTCACTCAGCACGGTGCGAAAGCCGAGTGGCCTTAACCGTTCCGTCAGGTCGGATTGCGTGGCGGCGATGCGGATGGCTGCCGCCAGCCGGGCGATGACCGGCGCCGGAGTACCAGCAGGGGTCATCACCGCGTTCCAGGTATCCACGTCCAAATCGCCCAGGCCAAGATCGGCGAATTCACCCATGCCCGGCACGTCCGGCACAAAGAACTGGCGGGATTTGGTGCTGACGGCCAGCGCCTTCACCGCGCCGCGCTCAAGCAGCGGCATCAAGGCTGGTGGCGAATCGAACATCATGTCGATCCGCCCCGCCACGAGGTCGTTGATCGCGGGCCCGCCGCCTCGGTAGGGCACATGCAGAATCCGCACCCCGGCCGCCTGGTTCACGGCGGCGATGGTGAGGTGGCTTGAGGTACCGACGCCAGACGAAGCCATGCTCACCTCGTCCGGATGGGCCTTGGCCCAGGCGATCAGCGCGCGGAAGTCGGTCCAGCCTCGTCGCGCGGCGGTTTCCGCGTTGACGACACAGAGCCGCGCGCCGTCCGTGATCTGCGTGACAGGCGCCAGGTCGGTCTTCGGGTTGAACGGCAGGCGAGTGTAGAGAAACTCAGCCGCGCAGAGCACAGCAACACCGACGATGCCGATGGTGGTTCCATCGGGGAGCGCCTTCGCGACAGCATCGCTGCCGATCATGCCGCCGGCGCCGCTTCGGTTTTCGATGACCACGGATTGGCCGAGCACCGGGCCCAGCCGGTCCGCCAGCAACCGGCCCAGGATATCGATGGCGCCCCCTGGTGGGAACGGGACGATGAGCCGCACCGGTCGACCCCCAGCGATGGGTTGCGCCTCCGCCCCAGTCACCATGGCGCCTGCCAGCATGCTGCTCGCCAGAAAAGCGCGACGACCCTGGTTACCGACCATCAGCGATGCCCCCTGAGTTTGGTCGAGCAACGCTATAGGCTGGTTACGCGACTGCCAACCAAGCGCGACCACAATCTGCAGTGGAACCGGCAGTGCGACAATCAGGTTCAGCGGCGTTACGGATCCTGCTGCGACAGCTTGCGATGATCGTCGGCACCCGTCCAACTCGTGGCTCACACGCGCCTGGTTTCATGCAGATCGGTCGACGTCCATCTGAACGACGGCCGCCCTGACCTCTGGCGCCACCCGGCCGAGAGGGGGCGTGACATCCGCCGCGCCACCCGCAAGCACCACTGGGCCGAGGACAAGATCCGCATCGTCCTCGATGAACGCGGCTGTTGACGAGCGCACATGAGGTATACGGCCCACGAGAAGCTCGAGATCATCCGTCTCG
>NZ_JBHMFT010000022.1:0-85487 GCF_051433195.1 Falsiroseomonas sp. E2-1-a20
GGACGGGGTGCGGGGTTTTGTGTTTCCCCCCCCCCCCGCCGCCGCGCGCCAGCACGCGCACGGCGGCGGTGTTGACGGAATGGGCGAGCGCCTCCTCCAGCGTCACCTCGCCCTGGCTGCGCCAGGTGCCGTTGCCGGGGCGCCAGCCGCCGAGGTTGGTGGGCCCGTCCGCCACCATGTCCTGCGGGCTGGCGCCGGCTTCCAGCGCGGTCAGGAAGACGAAGGGCTTGAAGGCGGAGCCGGGCTGGCGGCGGGCCTGGGTCGCGCGGTTGAACTGGCTGGTGCGGTAGTTGCGGCCGCCGGCCATGGCGCGGATGTTGCCGGTCGCGGCCTCCATCACCACCACGGCGCCCTGGCCGGCGCCGGCCCGGGTGCCGGGGCCGGCGAGCAAGGCCTCCAGCCGCGCCTCCACCACCGCCTGGATGCGCAGGTCGAGCGAGGTGCGCAGCACCAAATCGGCATTGCCGGGGAAGCGGGTGCCGAGGTCGTCCATCGCCCAGTCGGCGAACCAGCCGGCATCGCCGGAGGGGCGCGGCGCGATACGGATCGATTCGGCCGCCAGCGTCGCCTGCTGCCGGGTGAGTGCGCCGGTCTCGGCCATCGCCTCCAGCACCTCCGCCGCCCGCGCCGCCGCGGCGTCCGGCGCCGTGCGGGGGTTGAGGCGGGAGGGGGCCTTGGGCAGGCCGGCCAGCATCGCCGCCTGCCACAAATTCACCCGCGTCGCCGGCACGCCGAAATAGACCCGCGCGGCGGCATCCACCCCGAAGGCGCCGGCGCCGAGATAGACGCGGTTGAGGTAGATCTCGAGCAACTCGTCCTTGCTGAAGTGCCATTCCAGCCACAAGGCCATCACCACTTCCTGCGCCTTCCGCCACAGGCTGCGCTCCGGCGTCAGGAACAGGTTCTTCGCGAGCTGCTGGGTCAGGGTGGACCCACCCTGGGCGACGCGGCCGGTGGACCAGTTCACCCAGGCGGCGCGGGCGATGCCGATGGGGTCGAGCCCCCAATGGCTGCGGAAGCGCCGGTCCTCGATCGCCAGCAGGGCGGCGGGCAGATGCGCGGGCAATTGCCGCAGGCGCACGATCTCGCCGTGGACGTCGCCGGAGGTGGCGATGATGGTGCCGTTGGACGCCTCCAGCGTCACGCCGGCGCGGCGCGTCTGGCTGAGGGCGATATCGGTGCGCGGCAGGTCCCAGGTCAGCACCAGCACCGCCGCGCCGAGGGCCAGGGCGCCCCAGACGGAGACCAGCACCGTCCAGCGCAGCCAGCGCCAGCGGTTGCGGCGGGGCGGCGCGGGGGCGGGTGGTGGTCTGGGCGTGGGCCTGGTCGGGCCTTTTCGAGGCGGGCGGGACATCCGGCTGCAGCCTAGCACAGACGGTGGCCGCGGCCTTCAGTCGGCCAGGATCATTCCGGCCGCCTTGTCCGCCACCGCCAGCACCGTGGCGTTGATGTTGCAGACCGGGATGTCCGGGAACACCGAGGCATCCACCACCCGCAGCCGCTCCACCCCGCGCAGCCGCAGCCGCGGGTCGAGTGGCGCGCCGGACCCTTCCCCGCCCATCCGCACCGTGCAGCTCGGGTGGTAGACCGTGCCGCCGGTCTCGGCGGCGAAGCGCACCAACTCGGCCTCGGTCTCGACGGCGGCGCCGGGGCGCACCTCGGACAGGACGATGCCGCGCAACGGCTCCGCCGCCATCCATCGGCGCGCCAGGCGGATGCCACGGGCGATGGCGGCGCGGTCGGCCTCCGCCGTCAGGAAGCGCGGCGCGATGACGGGCGCCATCGCCGGGTCCGGGCCGGCGAGGCCGACGCTGCCGCGCGACTGCGGCCGGCATTGCCAGACGCCGAGGGTCAGGCCGGGCAGGTCCTCCGGCACGCCGATGCGGCCATCGGCCCAGGACAGCGGGCCGCCATTGAGCTGGATGTCCGGCGCCTCCAGCCCCGGTTCCGTCTTCGCGAAGACGCCGAACATGCCGGGCGACCAGGTCAGCACGCCATCGCCGCGCGCCAGCCAGCGCGCCACCTCGATCGCCAGGCGCGGCCAGGTGATGCGGCGGTTGGCGGACCAGCGGTGGTCCGACAGCCGCCAGGTCAGCCGCGCGATGTAGTGGTCCTGCAGGTTCTGGCCGATGCCCGGGATGTCCCGCCGCACCGCGACGCCGTGGTCCTGCAGGTGCTGCGCCGGGCCCAGGCCGGACCGCATCAGCAGATGCGGGCTGCCGATGGCGCCGGCGGCCAGGATCACCTCCCGCCGCGCCGAGACCACCTGTTCCACGCCACCGCGACGGATGCGCACGCCGGTGGCGCGGCCCTCCTCCAGCACGATGTGCAGCGCCAGGGCGTGGTCGAGCAGCGCCACGCCGCGGGCCAGCGCCGGCTTCAGGAAGGCGGTGGCCGCGGAATGCCGGCGGCGGCCGTTGCGGGTCTGCTGGAAGGTGGAGAAGCCTTCGCGGACCGGCCCGTTCATGTCGCGCGGCGTCGGCAGGCCGATGGCGGCGGCGGCATCGCGCATCCGCGCCACCAGCGGCGGCAGTTCGGCCAGGTGCTGCACATGCAGCGCCCCGGTCCGGCCACGATGCGCGCCATCCTCCTCCGCCCGCTCATAGGCGGCGAAGTGCGGCGCGAGGTCGGCCCAGGACCAGCCGGCGCACCCTTTCTGCGCCCAGAGGTCGTAGTCGGACGGATCGCCCCAGACATGCCCGAGGCCGTTGATCGAGGACGAACCGCCCAGCACCCGGCCGCGCGGGTAATCCAGGGCGCGACCGCCGGTCGCCGCATCGGGCGCGGTGGCGAAGCCCCAGGTCAGCGTCCTGTGGGTCAGGATGCGGGCATAGCCGGCCGGGATGTGCAGGTAGGGATGCCGGTCGCGCCCGCCGGCCTCGATCACCGCCACGCTGGCGCCGCCGGCCGAAAGCCGGTCCGCCAGCAGGCAGCCGGCGCTGCCGGCCCCGACGATGACGTAGTCGAAGACGCTCACGCACCCACTCCGGGCACCGGCCCGACCTCCCGCGCCACCGCCAGCATGGATCGGCGCAGCCAGGCATGGCCCGGGTCGGCCTCGAAGCGGCGGTGGAAGACCAGGCTGAGGCGGGTGTGGCGGAACTCGACCGGGCAGGGGCGCAGCGCCAGGCCGTAGGTTTCCGCCATGCGCTGCGCCAGGCGGGCGGACAGCGTCATCACCATGTCGGTGCGCGCCAGGATTTCCGGCACCGCGCCAAGATGCGCGACCACGGCGCCGAGCCGCCGGGGGAACCCCGCCTCCTGCAACGGCCCGTCGAGTGCGCCGTCGCGCGATCCGTTGGGCGAATGCAGCAGATGCGGGAAGGCGGTGAAGCGTTCCAGCGTCAGCGGGCCCTCCGCCAGCGGATGCCCGCGCCGCACCAGCGTGAGGAAATTCTCCGGCAGCAGCCGCACGCGGGTATACAGCGCCGGCGGGTCCGGCAGCACGGCGACGGCCAGCTCCGCCTCGCCCTTGGCCAGCAGGTCCAGCGCGTTGGTGCGGTCGGCGTGGCGTACCGCCAGCAGGGCGCGGGGGGCTTCCTGGTGCATCAGCTCCAGCAGCGGCGGGGCCAGCACGCTCTCGGCATATTCGGACAGCGCCACGGTGAAGACGCGGTCCGTGGTGGCGGGCTCGAAGGGGGCGTGGTCGGCGAGCGTGGTGCGCAGCCGGTCCAGCACCTCCGCCACCGGGCCGGCGAGCGAAAGCGCGAGGGCAGTGGGCTCGACGCCGCCGGGCCGGCGCAGGAACAGCTCGTCGTTCAGCGCCGCGCGCAGCCGCGCCAGGGCGTTGGAGACGGCGGGCTGCGACAGGTTCAGCTTCTCCGCCGCATGCGTCACGTGGCGCTCGCGGGCCACGGCGTCGAAGACGCGCAGCAGGTTCAGGTCGAGGGTCTGGAGATCGGCCAAGTCACGGGCATCCGGTCATTCGTCACGGTGATGATGGGTGTTCCGTCCGGCCGTTGGAAGGACCGCCCGTTCCGGCGCCATAAGGGCGCCACACCGGGTGCCCGATGCGCGCCCCCCAACGGAGCTACGGACATGAACCTCGACCCCCGCACCACCACCCCCTACGCGGCCCTGCTGCTGCGCGTCACCATGGGCGTCATGCTGCTTGCGCACGGCCTGCTGCTGAAGATCATGACCTTCGGCCTGGCGGGCACGATGGGCTTCTTCGGCTCCCTCGGCTACCCGCCGGTGCTCGGCGCCGTCATCGCCATTGCCGAGACGCTGGCCGGCATCGCGCTGATCCTCGGCATCTGGGTCCGCCCGGTGAGCCTGCTGCTGCTGCCGATCATGATCGGCGCCACGATCCAGCACGCCGGCGCCGGCTGGCTGTTCAGCGCGCCGGGCGGCGGCTGGGAATTCCCCGCCTTCTGGACCATCGCGCTGCTGGTGCAGGCCGGCCTCGGCGCCGGGGCCCATGCGGTGCGGCTTGGCCGGCCGGCCGGCCAGGGCAACGCCGCCGCCCGCGCCTGAGGCGCGCCGTTCAGCCCTTCGGTCCCGTGGAGCCGAAGCCGCCGGCGCCACGGGCGGAGTCCTGGGAGAACGACTCCACCACCGCGAAGTCCGGGCGCAGCACCGGCACGAAGATCATCTGGGCGAAGCGGTCGCCCGGTGACAGCAGGATGGGTGCCGTGCCCGGCGCGTTGCGGTTCCAGGCGCTGACCATGATCGGGCCGGTGTAGTCCGGGTCGATCAGCCCGACGAGGTTGCCCAGCACGAGCCCCTTGTGCCCCAGGCCGGACCGCGGCAGCACCAGCGCCGCCATGCCGGCATCGCCCATGTGCAGCGCGAAGCCGGCCGAAACCAGGACGGGCGGCGCGCCCGGAAGAAGCTCCAGCGGCGCCTCCAGGCAGGCATGCAGGTCCACCGCCGCGGCCATCGCGCTCTGGTGGCGCGGCAGGCCCCATTCGTGCAGCCGCGCATCCAGTACCTTCATCTCCACCCGCATCGCCCATCCCCGCCTTGTCGCGGCGCTCAATGCCTGCGCCGGGCGCGCGGGGCCAGGGGCGGCGTCAGCCGGATGTCGCGGGGCGGTACTGCGCGGGGGCGGTCGCGGCCGCCACCAGGCCCTGCTCCCGGTAGGCCGCGATGGTGTCGCGCACCCCCTCCGCATGCGGCCAGCGGGACCGGTAGCCGAGCAGGCTGCGCGCCTTGGACAGGTCGAAGGCGCGGTTGTGGGTGAAGAAGCCGACCCGGCGGCGGGACAGGGGCGGCCGCCAGCCGAAGGGCCGGCACAGCAATTCCACCGCGAGGCCGGCGGTCCAGACCGGCGCCACCGGCACCCGCAGCCGCGGCGGCTTCACCCCGCCCTCGCGCGCGATGAGTTCGACCAGCGGGGCCAGTTGCATCGGCTCGTCGGAGGCGATGTTGAACGCCTCGCCATGCACCGCCCCGGCCGGGGCCACGGCGGCCAGCAGCATGGCGTCCACATTGTCCTCGACATGGCCGAGATGGGTCCAGACCCGGCCGGAGCCGATCATCACGAAGCGCCCGGCCAGGATGGTGCGGAACAACTTCAGCATTCGCATGTCGCCGGGGCCATAGACCATGGCGGGGCGGATGGCGGTGATCGCCATGCGGGTCGGGTCCGTGCGCCGCGCCAGCTCCATCAGGGCCAGTTCGCCGGCCAGCTTGGTGCGGTGGTACAGGTCCATCGGGTTGAACGGCGTCGTCTCCCGCGCCGGGATCTCCCGCACATGGCCGTGCACGCCCACCGTGCTGCACTGGATGAAGCGGTGGGTGCCGAGCCGCAGGGCCGTCTCCGCCAGGCGCAACGCGCCCCGGTGGTTGACCCGGTCGTACATCGCCTCCGGCTGGTCGGTTTCCTGGAACATGGCGGCGACGTTGAACACCACGCCGATGCCTCGCAGCATCGCGTCCCAATCCGCATCGCCCGCCAGGTCCAGCACCTGGGCCTGGAAGCCCTGGTGCCGCAGCGCCTCGGCCTCCGCCGGGTGCAGCACCGTGCCGGTGACATCCAGGCCGTAGCCTGCCAGCCTTCGCAGCAGCGCGCCGCCGATGAACCCGGCCGCCCCCGTCACCAGGCATCGCTGGCCGGCCAGGGTCCGGACTTCGAAGGGGAGGGCTGCCGTCATGAATGATCCTCGCGCAATGTTTTCGGGCTGGCCTGAGCCTGGATAACAGCCAGGCTGGTGACGAGTTTTCCTTTCCAGGCCCAGCGATGGACCCGCGCCGCGATCCGCACCTCGGCAAAGCCGGCCACCCCTACCATGCGCGACAGGTCGGATGCGGCATGGAATCGAACGCGGTCGCGCAGCAGGTGGCGGTGCAGCAGGCCGAGCAGCGCGGTGGCGGGCGCGCCGTCCCGGGCCCGGTCCAGCAGCAGCAGCCGGCCGCCGGGTTTCAGGGCGTGCCGCATCCGCCGGAAGGCGGCGACCGGGTCGGCGAAGTAGTGCGCGCAGTTCAGGCAGGTGACGAGGTCGAAGCCGGTTCCCTCAACGCCCGCCGGCGCGCCGGGCGCTTCCCAATCCATCCGCTCGAAGCGCAGGCCGGGGTAGGCGGCGCCGGCGGCACGCGCCAAGGCGACCATGCGCGCCGAAAGGTCCACCCCGAGGGCCTCGATCGCTGGCTGGTCCGTCGCCATCCGGCGCAGCAGATGGCCGGTGCCGCAGCCGATGTCGAGCACCCGGGCGCCGGCCGGCAGCTTCCCGGCCAGGCCCAGCACCAGCTCGCCATGGGCCTGGTACCAGCCGGCCCGCTTGTGGCTGTCGTAGCCGTCCGCGACGGAGTCGAAATACGCCTCGACCGATCCGGCCATCCATCCTGCCTCTGCCTTGTCACAACAACGGTTCGGCGCCTTGGCAGTTGCATCCGGCGCCGGCTGCTGGTCCAGTCACGCTGCATGGCACCGGGCGCCGCGCCGGACGTTCAAGTCTTTCCAGGCCAGGGAGGCGGCGGCGACACGGCAGGAGGCGGAGGCGCTGGTGGCGCGGGAGCGGCCGGGCTGGCAGGTGGTGGAGGTGGTCGAGGTGAACGACGAAAGCGGGCCGTCGAGCGAGATCACCATCCGCAGGGGAGACCGGACTCTGAAGGAAGACCGGCACCTGACCCTGCTGGTGGCCGAGGATGGCCGCGTCGCGGGTGAGCGCGGTTGAGCACCAGGCCGCCACTGGCGGGGCTGGTCCTGATGCTGCTGGCCGGCGCCCTGCTGGCCGGCTGCGGCACGCCGCTGCGCAGCGCCGCGGGTGGCGAGGCCGAATACCTGCCGGAGGACCTGCCGCGCCCCCGCGCGCGCCGACCCTCCTCCGAACGCCCACCCTGGCTGCCGGTGCTGCCGCCCAACATCCCCCGCATCCGCATGGATGAGGGGTTGCGCGCCAACCTCGGCTGAGTCGGGGATCACCCGATGGCCTGCGGCAGGAAGGCGCCGTTGTAGTAGGGGGTGACGCGCAGCGGCTTGCGCGCGGCATAGACGTAGGCCGGGTGGTAGATCATGTGGATGATCGCTTCCTCCCCGATCGCGATCTCCGCCGCCTCCGCGAACAGCGCGTTGCGCGCCGTCTCGTCCATCGTGGTCAGCGCGCGCGCCACCAGCGCATCGGCGCGCGGGCTGGAATGGCGGGTTCGGTTGGCGGTGCCGAGCCCGGCCTCCCGGTTCCAGGTGTGCACCAGGGCACGGTAGGCGTAGCTGACATTGTCGGCGCCGTACTGCGCCGCCATCAGGCTGAAGGCCTGGCGCGCCGCCTGCGGGAAGTAGCTGGCATTGGGCAGGGTCGAGACCTCCGTCCGGATGCCGATGCGCGACCAGAACTGCGCGATGGCCTGCGCCACCTTCTCGTCGTTGGGGTAGCGGTCGTTGGTGGCGTGCAGGGTCGCCTGGAAGCCCTCCGGGTAGCCGGCCTCCGCCAGCAGCCGCTTCGCAAGCTCCGGATCGTAGGGGGTGACGCCGAGCCTGGCGGAGGTGCCGGGCGTGCCTTCGGGCAGCAGGTTGGAGGCGACCGTCGCCGCGCCCTCCATCACCCGGTCGACGATGGCGGCGCGGTTGATGGCGTGCGACATGGCGCGCCGCACGCGGGCATCCTTCAGCGGGTTGCGCGTCATCGGCTGGCCGTTGTTGTCGCGGATGAACGGCGTCACGTCGCGGTCCATGTCCATCGCCACGTACATCACCCGCATGCCGGCAGTCTGCGAGACCTCCAGCGCCGCATCCCGGCGCAGGCGCGGGATGTCCTGCACCGTCACCTCGTCGATCGCCTGCACGTCGGCGGACAGCAGGGCGGCGACGCGGCTCGCGTCGGTGGACATCACCCGGTACTGCGCCTGCGCGATCGCCGGCGTGGCGCCGGACCAGTGCGGGTTGCGGCGCATGGCGACGAATTCGCCGAAGCGGTAATCCTCCAGCGCGTAGGGGCCGGAGAAGACCTTCACCTCGCGGGCGTTGAAATCGGCGGTGCGCAGTCCTTCGCCGAGCGATTTCGAGATGACGGCAATTTCCGTCATGTCCTCGACCATGAAGGGGTAGGGCTGCGCGGTGTGCAGGTGCAGCGTGCGCGCATCCTTCACCTCGACCTTGGTGATGGCGCGGACGAAGATGTGATAGGCGCCGGGCGAGCCCTCGATGCGCGGCACGCGCCACAGGCTGAAGGCGACATCCTCGGCGGTGAGGGGGCTGCCGTCGCTGAACTTCAGGCCGGCGCGCAGGGTGAACTCCCAGATCCGGCCATCGCCGATCGTGCGCCAGGATTCCGCGATGCCGGGCTCCGGCTTGCCGGCCGGCGTCATGCCGACGAAGCGCGCATGCAGGGCGCGCAGGATGGCCTGTTCGCCGGACAGGCGGAAATGCGGATCCATGGAGGTCGGGCTGAGCTTGATGCCGGCGCGCAGCCGGGTTTCGGGCGCGGATTGCGCCCGCGCCGGCTTCGCGGACGGTGTCGCGGCGAGCGCCGCGGCGCCGGCCATGGCCTTGAGGAACTCGGCCCTTTTCATGAATGTCTCCCATCGGGTCTTGCTGCCCTGGGGCGACTATCGGACCGCCCCGGCACCGATTGCAAGCATCGCCGGGGTGCGGCGCGCGGCGCGGCGGGCTAGCCTTGGCGCGAAGCCGGGACCGGGAGCGCCGCATGGACAGCCTGATGACCACCACGCCGAAGCAGGTCGGGCTGTGCCCGCAACGCCTGGCCCGCATCGATACCTGGCGGGACCGGCTGGTGGCGGAGGGCAGGCTGGCCGGGGCGACGACACTGGTGTTCCGGCGCGGCCAGGTGGCGCATCTCGGCAGCAGCGGGCTGGCGGACCTCGCGCGCGGCACCCCGATGACGCCGGAGACGATCCACCGCATCTATTCCATGACCAAGCCGCTCACCAGCGTGGCCATCATGATGCTGTACGAGGAAGGCCGCTTCCAGCTCGATGACCCGATCAGCCGATTCATGCCGGGCTTCGCCGGCCAGCGCGTCTGCACCGGCGGCGCGCGCGGCAAGCTGGAGACGCTGCCGGCGATGCGCGACATCACCTTCCGCGACCTGCTGACCCACACCTCCGGCCTGACCTATGGCTTCATGCAGGCGACCGCGGTGGATGCGCTGTACCGGGAGCACGGCATCGATTTCGGCGGTGCCGAGACCAGCCTGGGCGAGGTGGTGGAGGCGCTGGCGGCGCTGCCGCTGATCGCGGAGCCGGGGACGGCCTGGAACTACAGCGTCTCGACGGACGTGCTCGGGCATCTGGTGGCGGTGCTGTCGGGCCAGCCCTTCGACCGCTTCCTGCAGGACCGCCTGATCGGCCCGCTCGGCATGGTCGATACCGGGTTCCAGGTGCCCGACGGGCAGGGCGCGCGTTTCGCGGCGAACTACGCCCTCGGTGCCGACCGGTTCCTGAAGCTGATCGACGACCCCGCCACCAGCCGCTACCTGGCGCCGCGCAAGGTGCATTCCGGCGGCGGCGGGCTGGTCTCCACGGCCGCGGACTACCTGCGGTTCTGCCGGATGCTGCTGAACAAGGGCGAGCTGGACGGCGTGCGCTACCTCGGCCGCAAGACCATCGAGCTGATGATGACGAACCACCTGCGCGGCGACATGGCGGCGATGGGCCAGCCGCGCTGGTCCGAGAGCACGGCGGAGGGCATCGGCTTCGGGCTGGGCTTTTCCGTCACGCTGGACCCGGCGCGGGCGCAGATCCTGGGCACGCCCGGGGAATGCGCCTGGGGCGGCGCCGCCAGCACCGCCTTCTGGGTCGATCCGGCGGAGGAGATGGCGGTGATCCTGCTGACGCAGCTCATGCCCTCCTACACCTGGCCGCTGCGGCGGGAGCTGCGGGTGCTGAGCTACCAGGCGGTGATCGACTGAGCCTGGCGTTCCTACCCTTTCTGGTTGCGGCGCTGCGCCCAGCGCAGCAGCCAGCCGGCGACGCCCTTTGCCTTGGCCACGGAATCGCGCAGCGCGTTCAGCTCCGCCTCGACCCGGCTGCGGGCGAGTGCGGCTTCCACCGCCTGGCCGCGGGCGACCTGGCGGGCTTCCTCCAGCTCCGCCAGGCGGCCGGCCAGGAAGGCATCGGCGCCGCGTTCCTCGACCTCCCGCAGGCGGCGCTGCGCCTCGGCCAGGTCGCGGCGAAGCTGCTCGACCTCCGCCGCTTCGGGCGCGGGACGGCTGGTGGATTTGGCGTGGGCGCGGGGCTTGGCCCTGCCGGGGCCCTTGGGGGGCGCCTTGGGGGGGCGGCGACCCATCCTGTGCCGCCCGAGCCCGCTAATCCGACGCTTTCGCTCCGCCACCGACGGTGCCCTCCGTGCCGGAGGCGGCCGCCGCTTCGGCGTCCTTGAGCTTCTGCTCCTGCTTCTTCTGCGCCTTCTCCTGCGCCTTGGCTTCCTTGGCCATGTTGCGCTGCGCGCGCTCGAAATCGTAGTTCGGTTTACGCATCTTCAGTCTCCCGCGGAGAATTCCGACGTCCCACGGCCATGCCGCCACGGCAAGGCCGGTGCCGGACGCGCGCGACCCTGCCTCAACGCAATGGGCCGCAGCAGCCGTGATGGTGTCCCCGGCGGGATTCGAACCCACGGCCCCCAGATTAGGAATCTGGTGCTCTATCCGGCTGAGCTACGGAGACGCCGCGGGCAGATTACCACAGGCCGCCGCCGCCCGGCGAGGGGGCGCGTGGGAAGGGAAAGCCCGAGCCCGGCAGCGTGGCAAGCCTTGACACAAAACGGGCCCGGCGCGACATGAAAAAATGCGCAAGACACGCAACGTCTCGCTGACGCCCCAGCTCGATGCCTTCATCGATGCCCGCGTCGCCACGGGCCGTTACCGCAGTTCCAGCGAGGTGGTGCGCGCAGCCCTTCGACTTCTGGCCGAAGCCGAGGCGCTTCCCGCCGAGCGCCTGATGCCACCTTCCACCATCGGCGCCTGGGATTCGGAGGAACGCTTCCGACTGGTTGCCGAAAGCACGCCTGCCATGTTGTGGATGGGCGACCGGGACGGGACCTGCATCTACCTCAACCGGGCACTCCGCGAATTCTGGGGCGTCGCGCCGGACGCCACGCCCGGCTTCGCCTGGAACAGCGTTCTGCATCCCGATGATGCGTCCGCGGTGTACGCCGCGGTGCAGGCTGGCATGCAGGACCGCTCGGGTTTCCTGGTGGAGGGCCGCTACCGTCACGCCGACGGCGGCTGGCGCATCCTGCGGACCGAGGCGCGGCCGCGGTACAGCCCGCAGGGCGAGTTCCTGGGCATGGTCGGCGTCAACGCCGACATCACCGAGGCGCGGCAGGCGGAGACGGCGCTGCTGCAGCGCGACGCGCGGCTGCGGGACCTGCTGGCGACGCTCGACCTGGCGGCGATCCTGGTGCGCGACCTGGACGGCACGATCCGCTTCTGGTCCGCCGGCTGCGTGCAGATCTATGGCTGGACGGCGGAGGAGGCGGTGGGGCGCCGGGTGCATGACCTGCTCGGCACCCGGCTCCCCGTGCCGCCGGCGGAGG
The DNA here is from genome assembly GCF_051433195.1 of Falsiroseomonas sp. E2-1-a20. Classification (NCBI taxonomy): domain Bacteria; kingdom Pseudomonadati; phylum Pseudomonadota; class Alphaproteobacteria; order Acetobacterales; family Roseomonadaceae; genus Falsiroseomonas; species Falsiroseomonas sp. E2-1-a20. The sequence continues at coordinate 11,933 of NZ_JBHMFT010000022.1, forward strand.
CGGAGGCAGTGCTCCTGCGCGACGGCCAGTGGCGCGGCGACCTGGAACAGCACCGGCGCGATGGCTCCTCGCTGGTGGTCTCGGCGCAGAAGTCGGTGCGGCGCGATGCCGACGACCAGGTGGTGGCGATCGCCGAGAGCCTGACGGATGTCACCCTGCTGCGCCGCGCCGAGGCCGGGCTGCGCGAAAGCGAGGAACGGCTGCGCCTGGCGCAGGAAGCCGCGGGCTTCGGCATCTTCGACTGGAACATCCAGACCGGGGCCGCCACCTGGTCCCCCGAGATGTACCGGCTGCACGCCATCGACCCGGACCTGCCGCGGGACCGCCTGGTGGAGGCCTGGGTGGAGCGGCTGCACCGGGATGACCGTCCGGCGGCGGAGGCCGCGATGCGGCAGGCCCTGGCCAGCCAGGACCCGCTGCAGATCGAGTTCCGTGTCGTGCTGCCGGACGGCACCATGCGATGGGTGCTGGCCCGGGGCCAGGTGCGGCACGATGCGGAGGGCAGGCCCTCCCGCATGGTCGGGGTCAACATCGATGTCTCCGGATTGCGTCTGGCCGAGGCCAAGGCGCTGGAGAGCGAGGCGCGACAGCGCGCATTGTTCGATGCCGCGCCCTTCGCCGTCATCGTCATCGACCCGGACACCCACGCCATCCTGGACGTGAACCAGCGCGCCTGCGACGACTACGGCTATGCGCGGGCGGATTTCCTGCGCCTGACCATCGCCGATGTCGATGCGATCGGCGATTCGGAGGCGATCCGCGCCCGCGGCCGCGCCCGCGGCGTCGGGCCCAGGGCGCAGGAATTCGAGGCCCGCCATCGCATCGCCAGCGGCGTCGTGCGCGACGTGCTGGTGCGCGTGCAGGGCCTGGAACTGGGCGGCCGCCGGCTGACCTACGGCGCACATATCGACATCACCGACCGCAAGGCCGCCGAGGCGGCGCTGCGCGCCAGCGAGGCGCGGCTGCGCCTGGCGCTGGAGGCGGCGGAGTTCGGCACCTGGGAATACGATGCCCGCCACGACCGCGGCATCCGCAAGGGACTGCTGAGCGACGAGTTCCCGGAACTCTCGACCGCCGGCTTCGACCTGGCCGCCTGGCTCCGCCCGATCCATGTCGAGGACCGCCCGCGCGTGGAGGCCAGCCTGCGCGCGGTGCTGGCGGGCGATGCCCCGCGCTTCGAGGCGGAGTTCCGGCTGGGCCGGACGGAGGGCGGCTGGCGCTGGATCTCCTCGCGCGGCGCGGTGGTCGAGTTCGATCCGGCGACCGGCACGCCGGTGATGGTGGCGGGCGTCGCGCGGGACATCACCGAAAGCCGCCGCGCCGAGGAACGCCAGGCGCTGCTGGCGCGGGAAGTCGACCACCGGGCCAAGAACGCCCTGGCCGTGGTGCAGGCCGCGCTGCGCCTGACCCGCGCGCCGGACCTGCCCAGCTACATCCGCGCGATCGAGGGCCGCGTCGGCGCCCTGGCACGCACGCAGACCCTGCTGGCGGAAAACCGGTGGAACGGCGCCGATCTGCGGGCGCTGCTGCAGGGCGAGATCGCACCCTTCATCGGTGGCCAGCGCGTGCTGCTGGACGGGCCGCTCGTGGCGCTGGCGCCGATGACGGCGCAGGCCCTGGCCATGGCGGTGCACGAACTGGCGACCAATGCCGTGAAGCACGGCGCGCTTTCGGTGGCCACGGGGCGTGTCGCCATCACCTGGTCGCTGCAGGGGGAGGGCGCCCGAAGCCTGCGGCTGCACTGGACCGAAGCCGGCGGCCCGCCGGTGCCCGAACGCCCGCCACGCCGCGGCTTCGGCTCCCGGGTGCTGGACGCGACGCTGCGCGGGCAACTTGGTGGCTGCGTCGAACTCGAATGGCGACGGGACGGCCTTGCGTGCACCGTGGCGGTGCCGCTGGCGCCGCCAGGGGACCCTGGCCTGCCCGGTTGAGGCGCCTGGTGGTGCATCGGCATGGGTGGCGGCGGGCCGGCACTCGTCTAGGATGCAACTTCCGCCACGCCCGGAGATACCCCGCATGCGGCCTGCCCTGATGGCGCTTCTGGTTCTTGCCCTGGGCGCCTGTGCCGAATTGCGCGCCCCGCCGCCCGCCGCCCGCATCCCCGCCGCGCTCGGTGCCGGCGGGGCCGACCCGATGCGGGACGTGGTGACCCAGGCGGCCGCGGCCTTTGCCGATGGCGGCCGATCCCTGGCCGACGATCCCGCCGCCATGGCCCGCGCCGCGGCGCAGGTGGAGTTGATGACGGTCGAGCTGGCGCGCGACCTTCGCTGGGCACCGCTGCCGGCCGGGGTGGGCTTCGAGCTGCGTGGCGCCCGGGTGGAGGTCCGCGCGGCGCTCGGCATCCGCGCCGGCGCCGACCCGGACGAGGTGGTGCGCGCCCTGACCGCGGCGCACCTCGCCCTGGCCCGCCGCGACCGCGCGACGGCGGAAGCCGCGCTCCGACCCGCGCTGTTCGAGCCCGGGGGCGCCCGCACCCTGGCCTACCTCGCCCGCCCCGGCCCGCTGCCGCAGGGCCGCATCGCGACATCCCTGGCGCGGGAGGAGGTGGACCGGCTGGCCACGACCCGCGTCTGGGGTCTCAGCGGCGCGCTGGACCCGCAATCCGGCTGGCTCGACCCGCAGCCGGGACGCGGCATGGGGGCGGGACCCCGCTGAGGGCGAACGCCAGTTGGGATGAACGCCGTACGGTCGGCTGCGTTGCCGATGCATGCCCGAACTGACCGAGCTTTGGCCTGCCCCCTACATCGTCGCCCTGACCGGGCTCGGCTTCCTGATCGCGCTGGTCGCCTGGCTGCCGCTGGCGCTGAAGCGGCTGCCGCTGTCCCTGCCGATCGTCTGCATCGCACTCGGCGCCGGGATCTTCGCGCTGCCGCAGGTCGGGCTGCGGCCGATGCCGATGGACCACCCCGAGATCACCGAGCGCTTCACCGAATTCGTGGTGATCATCGCGCTGATGGGCGCCGGCCTGAAGCTGGACCGCGTGTTCGACTTCCGTCGCTGGGCGGTGACCTGGCGGCTGCTGGCCATCACCATGCCGCTCAGCATCCTGGCGATCACCGGGCTCGGCGCCTGGGCCGGCCTGCCCTGGGTGGCGGCGCTGCTGCTGGGGGCGAGCCTGGCCCCGACCGACCCGGTGCTGGCCGCCGACGTGCAGGTCGGCCCGCCGCTGACAGGGCAGGAGGACGAGGTGCGCTTCGGCCTGACCTCCGAGGCCGGGCTGAATGACGGGCTGGCCTTCCCCTTCGTCAATCTGGCGATCGTGCTGGCGCTGGCCGCCGGCAGCGGCGAGCCCTGGCTGCTGCAGTGGCTCGGCTACAACGTGGTGTGGGAGATCGGCGTCGGCGTGGTCGGCGGCTGGCTGGTCGGGCGCGTCTTCGGCTGGCTGACCTTCCGGATTCCGGCGGAGAGCCAATTGGCGCAGACCGGCGATGGGCTGATCGCCATCGGCGCCACCTTCGTCTCCTACGGCCTGACGGAGATGGTGCACTGCTATGGCTTCCTCGCCGTCTTCATCACCGCGCTGACCCTGCGCCACGCGCACCGCAGGCACGAATTCCACCGCGAGATGCACGACGTGACGGAACAGGTGGAGCGCCTGGCGATGATGGTGCTGCTGCTGCTGTTCGGCGGCGCGCTGGTCTCCGGCCTGCTGGCGCCGTTGCAGTGGGTGGATATCGGCGTGGCACTGGCGGTGCTGCTGGTGGTGCGGCCGGTGGCGGGGCTGCTGGGCCTGGCCGGGCTGCGTGCCCCGTGGCACGAGAAGCTGACTCTCGCCTTCTTCGGCATCCGCGGGGTCGGGTCGTTCTACTACCTGGCCTATGGGCTGAACCACGCGGCGTTCGCCGAGGCCGAGCGGCTATGGGCCATCATCGGGCTGATCGTGCTGCTGTCCGTGCTGCTGCACGGTCTGACGGTGACCCCGGTGATGCGCTGGCTGGACCGGGCGCAGGGCCGCGACCCCGACGCGCCGGAGCGGGCGGAAATCCCGCCGCCGGGGCTGACGGGGCCGGCGCGCTGACTCAATCCTTCGCCATCACCTTCACATAGGTGCCCGGCGCATCGCCCAGTCCGGCATCCGCCGGCTGGCGCGCGGCGACCATCGCCTTGTCCTGCGCCAGCACCCAGCGCTGCCAATCCGGCCACCAGGAGCCTGCGAGTTCGGTGGCGCCGGCGAACCATTCATCGGGTTCCGGCGGCAGGCTGGTGTTCACCCAGTGGCTGTACTTGCCCGAATCGGGCGGGTTCACCACGCCGGCGATGTGGCCGGACGCCGCCAGCACGAAGCGGGTCTTGCCACCATAGATCTGCGTGCCGCGATAGGTGGATTTCCACGGCGCGATGTGGTCCTCCCGCGTCGAGATCATGTAGGTCGGCACCTTGATCTTGCGCAGGTCGAGCGGGACGCCGGCGAGCTCGATGCCGCCGGGCTTAACCAGGTCGTTCTGCTGGTACATCCGGCGCAGGTAGAAGCTGTGCATCTTCGCCGGCATGCGGGTGCTGTCGTCGTTCCAGTACAGCAGGTCGAAGGGGAACGGCTCCTGCCCCATTAGGTAGTTGTTCACCACGAAGGACCAGATCAGGTCGTTGGCGCGCAGCATGTTGAAGGTGGTCGCCATCTCCCGGCCCTCGAGGAAGCCCTTCTTCGACATCTTCTCCTCGATGCCGAGCAACTGTTCCTCGTCGATGAAGACGCCGAGTTCGCCGGCCTCCTCGAAATCCGTCATGGTGACGAAGTAGGTCGCGGTCTTGATCCGCGTGTCCTTTTTCGCGGTCATATGGGCCAGGGTGCAGGCCAGCAGCGTGCCGCCGAGGCAGTAGCCGATGGCGTTGACGGATTTCTCCCCCGTGGCGGCCTCGATCGCGTCGAGCGCGGCGTAGGGGCCCTCCTGCATGTAGTCCTCGAAACCCTTGTCCGAGAGCGCCTCGTCGGGATTGACCCAGGACACCACGAAAACCGTGTGCCCCTGTTCCACCGCCCAGCGGATGAAACTGTTCTTGGGGCGGAGGTCGAGGATGTAGAACTTGTTGATCCAGGGCGGCAGGATCAGCAGCGGCCGCTTCAGCACGCGCTCGGTGGTCGGCGTGTACTGGATCAGCTCCATCAGCGCGTTGCGGAACACCACGCGGCCGGGCGTCACCGCGATGTTCTCGCCGACCTTGAACTTGCTGTCGTCGGTCATGCGGATGCGCAGGTTGCCCTTGCCGCGTTCGAGGTCCGCCAGCAGGTTGGACAGGCCCTTCAGCAGGTTCTCGCCGCCGGTCTCCGCGGTGCGGCGCAGGACTTCCGGGTTGGTCATCAGGAAGTTTGAGGGGCTCATCGCGTCGACGAATTGCCGCGTGTAGAAATCCACCTTCTGCGCGGTCTTGTTGTCGAGACCCTCCGCGCCCTGCACCACGTTGGTGAAGTAGCGGGCGGACAGCAGGTAGGACTGGCGGATGAAGTCGAAGACCTCGTTCTCCCGCCAGGCCTCATGCTTGAAGCGCTTGTCGCCCTTGGGCTCGTGGATCACCGGACCAGCCTGGTCGCCGCCCATCATCCGGCGCGCGGTGTTCTGCCACAGCGTCAGGTAGTCCTGCCAGAAACCGATCTGCGCCTGCACCAGGCGCGCCGGGTTCGCCATCAGCCGGGTGGTCATGTCGAGGAAGGCGGAGCCGATCTGCAGCGGGTCCGGCCCGGTGGCGGGCGCGCCCTCCGCCTGGCGCTTCAGGAAGTCGCCGACGATGCGCTGGCCGCGTTCCGCGACGTCCGCCATGGTGCGGGAGACCATTTCGGGATCGGGCAGGCGGAAGGCGGCCTTTTCGGGCTCGGGGCGGGCCTCGGTCGCCGCCTGGGCGGCGTTGATCCGGGCCGAGCGGATCTCCTCGGTTTCGGACGCCTCCGCCCTGGCCTTGTCCCGCTGGTCCGAACCCTGATCCTGCGCCATGCGCTTCCTGCCCCGCCCCATGCTGCCGTTCGTCGCCGGCGCTCGTCACCGGTCCGGGTGATCCTTCCCGCCGTTCCGACCGCCAGGGACGCTTTCGCCGGCGGGTGGTTCGGGGTAACCCCCTTGCGCAGACATTGGCGCGAAGGATTGGGAAGCCATGCACCCGCGCGTCGGACGCCACGGGAATTTCCGCGAAGGTAGGGGCCACCGTCCTGCGGATCAAGCGGCCGGGGCACTGCGGCGCGCCGCGGGCCCTCTGCTGCTGGGCCTCGCGCTGGCCGGGTGCAGCGACGGCGTGCCGAGGGACGCCGACCCGCGCATCTGGTGGCGCAACCTGAGCGGCGGCTACCTGGATGGGCGGGAGCCGCCGCCAGGCCGCGACGCGCCTTATCCGAACCTGGCGACCGTGCCGCCGCGGCCGGTGCCGCCGGATGCGGCGACACGGGCCGCCATCACCGAGGCCCTGGCGGCGGACCGCCAAGGCTCGCGGGATGCGCTGATCGTGGCGCCGGCCGGCCCGCCGCAGGCCGGCACTGGCCTGCCCGGGGGCACCCGGCCGCCGGCGCCGCCGCGCCTGGCCGCGGTGCCGCGGATCAACCTGGACCCGGAGCCGGCACCCGGCCCCCAGGCCGCGCCGCGCGCCGCGCCGGTGGTGGTGGCGCCGGCCGCCGAGGCGCAGGCCCCGCCGCCGCTGTCCGGCCCGCCCGCCGCGCCGGCGCCAAGCCTGCTGGCGCCACCCGCCGCCGCACCGGACCTGTCCGGCCCGCCCCCGGCGCCGGGGGCGGACCTGCTGGCGCCTCGCCGCGACTGAACCCTTGCGCTATCCTCACAGCCCGCACGCAGCCCACGGACCCTGAGACCATGACCGAGGAGTTCCACCGCATCCGGCGCCTGCCGCCCTATGTCTTCGCCGAGGTCAACTCGGCGAAGGCCAAGGCCCGCGCGGCGGCCGAGGACATCGTGGACCTCGGCATGGGCAACCCGGATTGCCCGACGCCGCCGCATATCGTGGCCAAGCTGGTGGAGGCGGTGGCCGACCCGCGCACGCATCGCTACAGCGCCTCCAAGGGCATCCCCGGCCTGCGAAAGGCGCTCGCCGGCTATTACGACCGCCGCTTCAACGTGAAGCTGGACCCCGAGACCGAGGTGGTGGCGACGCTGGGCAGCAAGGAGGGGCTGGCGAACCTGGCCGCGGCCATCACCTCGCCGGGCGATACCATCCTGGTGCCGAACCCGTCCTACCCGATCCACCAGTTCGGCTTCGTGCTCGCCGGCGCCTCCGTCCGATCCGTGCCCTGCACCCCGGATGACGAGATGCTGGCGGCGCTCGACCGCGCGGTGCGGCATTCCGTGCCGAAGCCGACGGCGCTGATCGTGAACTTCCCGTCGAACCCGACGGCGATGCTGGCGGACCTGTATTTCTACCGGAAGATCGTGGAGTTCGCGCGCAGGCACGAGATCTTCATCCTGTCCGACCTTGCGTACGCGGAAATCTACTTCGGCAGCAACGTGCCGCCCTCGATCCTGGAAGTGCCGGGGGCGAAGGACGTGGCGGTGGAATTCACCTCCATGTCGAAGACCTACAACATGCCGGGCTGGCGCATGGGCTTCGCCGCCGGCAATCCGCGGCTGGTCTCGGCGCTGACGCGGGTGAAGTCCTACCTGGACTACGGCGCCTTCGCCCCGATCCAGATCGCCGCCGCCGCCGCGCTGAACGGCCCGCAGGATTGCGTGCAGGAGATGCGCGACCTGTACCGGGAACGCCGCGACGTGATGGTGAAGGGCCTGGCGAGTGCCGGCTGGAAGGTGCCCTCCCCGGAGGGGTCGATGTTCCTCTGGGCGCCGATCCCGGAGCGCTTCGCGCATCTCGGCAGCGTCGATTTCGCCAAGCTGCTGCTGGCCAAGGCGAAGGTCGCCGTGGCGCCCGGCATCGGCTTCGGCGAGCACGGCGACGGCCATGTCCGCATCGCCCTGGTCGAGAACAGCCAGCGCATCCGCCAGGCCATGCGCGGCATCCGCAGCTTCCTGGCCGTCGACAATGCCGGGCCCGTAGACGCCCCGGCCGGTGCCGTGGACGCGGCCTGAACCCTTACGACGCACCTCGACCCGAAAAGCCCTCTCCCCCCTGTCGGGGGGAGAGGATTGGGTGAGGGGGGGCGCACAGCCTACTCATCTGGACGCAACATCAATGACCAAGCCCCTCTCCATCGCCGTCGCCGGCCTCGGCACCGTCGGCGCCGGTGTCCTCGCCCTGTTGCGCGACAACGCCGCCACCATCACGGCCCGTGCCGGCCGCCCGCTGGCCGTCACCGCCGTCTCCGCCCGCGACCGCACGCGCGACCGCGGCATCTCGCTGTCCGGCCTTCGCTGGTACGAGGACCCGGTGGCGCTCGCGCATGACCCGCATGTGGATGTGGTAGTCGAGGCGATCGGCGGCAGCGATGGCCAGGCGGCCGCCCTGGTGCGCGCGGCGCTGGCCGCCGGCAAGCCGGTGGTCACCGCCAACAAGGCGCTGCTGGCGCTGCACGGCGCCGAACTGGCCGCAACCGCCGAGGCGAAGGGCGTGGCGCTGGGCTTCGAGGCGGCGGTGGCCGGCGGCATCCCGGTGATCAAGGCGATCCGCGAGGGTCTCGCCGCCAACGACATCTCCCGCATCACCGGCATCCTGAACGGCACCTGCAACTACATCCTGACCACGATGCGCGAGCGCGGCCGTGAATTCGCCGAGGCGCTGGCCGAGGCGCAGAAACTTGGCTACGCCGAAGCCGACCCGGCCTTCGACATCGACGGCGTCGATGCCGCGCACAAGCTGGCGATCCTGGCGGCGCTGGCCTTCGGCCGGCCGGTGGATTTCGCCGCGGTGCATGTCGAGGGCATCCGGGAAATCTCCGCGCTGGATATCAGGCTGGCGGAGGAACTGGGCTACCGCATCAAGCTGCTCGGCATCGCGCGCCGCACGGATGCCGGGGTCGAGACCCGCGTGCATCCCTGCATGGTGCCGATCGCGCACCCGATCGCCCGTGTCGACGGCGTGTTCAACGCGGTGGTGGCGGAGGGGGATTTCTGCGGCCGCATCGTGCTGGAAGGCCGCGGCGCCGGCGCCGGGCCGACTGCCAGCGCGGTGGTGGCCGACCTGATCGACATCGCCCGCGACCGCCGCACGCCGGTCTGGGGCGTGGCCGGTTCGGCGCTGTCCCAGGTGCCCTCGGTGCCCATGGGCAAGCGCGTCGGGGCCTACTACCTGCGGCTGATGGTGGTGGACCGCCCGGGCGTCATCGCCGACGTCACCGCCGCCCTGCGCGACCACCACATCAGCCTGGAATCCATGCTGCAGCGCGGCCGCGCGCCGGGCGAGGCGGTGCCGGTGGTGGTGACGACGCATGATTGCGAGGAGGCGCAGATGCGCGCTGCCATCGCCCGCATCCAGTCGCTGGAGGCGGTGGTGGAGAAGCCGGCGCTGATCCGGATCGAGGCGCTGTAGCTTTACAGCCGCGCTGGGGCGGCCAGATGCGGGGGCATGATCCTGCGCCGTATCCTGTTCGCCATCCTCCTGCTCGGCTTGGCCGGCCCGTCCCAGGCGGAGCCCGCCTGGGATGCGCTGCGGGAGGGCGGCATCGTGCTGTTCCGGCATGCCCTGGCGCCGGGTGGCGGCGATCCGCCGGGCATGCGGCTCGGGGACTGCGCGACGCAGCGGAACCTGAGTGCCGAGGGGCGTGCCCAGGCCGTGCGGATCGGGCAGGCGTTCCGGGAGCGGGGCATCGCAGTGGGGGCCGTGCTCGCTTCCGGCTGGTGCCGGGCGCGGGAGACGGCGGACCTGGCCTTCCCGGGTCACGCCAGGCGCGAACCTGTCTTCGATTCCTTCTTCGCCGATCGCGCCGCTGGCCCGGCGCAGACCGAGGCGGCCCGGCGTATGCTACTGGGCTGGTCCGGGCCGGGCGCGCTGGTCGTCAGCACCCACCAGGTGAACATCACTGCCCTGACCGGTGCGCTTTCCGCCTCCGGCGTGGGCATCTTCCCGGCCTCCGGCGAGGGCATCGTGCTGGCCCGCCGGGATGGCGCGTTGGCGGTGGTTGGCCGGATCAGGCCCTGAACCGGCCGCCGGTCACCACCCTGGCACCGCCAGGCCCCTTCCCGCCGGGCCTCGTTCCGGGCAACAAGACCCACACGAACACGCCCGCCCGGAAGGAACGCCCGCCATGCCCGAGACCGATGCCCAGATGGACCGCCAGGTGCATGTCGACCGCAACCTGGCGCTGGAACTGGTGCGGGTGACGGAGGCGGCGGGGCTGGCCGCCAGCCGCTGGATGGGCCGCGGCGACAAGAACGCCGCCGACGGCGCGGCGGTGGAGGCCATGCGCCGCGCCTTCGACACCGTCGCCATCTCCGGCACCGTGGTGATCGGCGAGGGCGAGATGGACGAGGCGCCGATGCTCTATATCGGCGAGAAGGTCGGGCTCTATGCCAATGCCCAGGGGCCGAACATCCCCGAGGTGGATATCGCGGTGGACCCGCTGGAGGGCACCACCATCACCGCCAAGGGCGGCCCCAACGCCATGGCCTGCGTCGCGCTGGCGCAGAAGGGCGGCTTCCTGCACGCGCCGGACGTCTACATGGACAAGATCGCGGTCGGCCCCGGCCTGCCGGACGGCGTTGTGCACATCGATGCCTCGGTCGAGGAGAACCTGACCAACCTGGCCAAGGCCAAGGGCCGCCGGGTCAGCGACCTCGTCGTCTGCCTGCTGGACCGCGACCGGCACAAGGAGATCGTGAAGCGCTGCCGCGCCGCCGGTGCCCGCATCATGATGATCCCGGATGGCGATGTCTCCGGCGTGGTGGCGGTGTCCCAGCTCGACACCGGCGTGGATATCTACCTCGGCAGCGGCGGCGCGCCGGAGGGTGTGCTGGCGGCGGCGGCGCTGCGCTGCATCGGCGGCCAGATGCAGGGCCGGCTGATCTTCGAGAGCGAGGACCAGATCCTGCGCGCCAGGGACATGGGCATCACCGATGCCGGCCGGATCTATTCTATGATGGACATGGCGAAGGGCGACGTGATGTTCGCCGCCACCGGCGTCACCACCGGGCCGATGCTGCGCGGCGTGCGCGACTTCGGCAAGGGCGCCATCACCCATTCCATCGTGATGCGCTCGAAGTCCGGCACCGTCCGCTACGTCGAGGGGCACCACAACTTCGCGCTGAAGCCCGCGGCCTTTACGGGGTGAGCGCGGAGCCGCTCATCCTGGGGGCGCCCGGCGCGGAAGTGGCGCTGGGGGTGCAGCGCAGTGCGCTCGGCCGGCGCTGGATCTGGCGGCAGGGCGATGCGCGCACCGGCCTCGGCATCGCGCAGCGGCTGGAACTGCCCGAACTGGTCGGGCGGCTGCTGGCGGCGCGTGGCGTCGGGGTGGATGCGGCGGCGACCTTCCTGGAGCCGACGCTGCGGGCGCTGATGCCCGACCCCAGCACGCTGCGCGACATGGATGCAGCGGCGTCCCGCCTCGCCGATGCGGCGCAGCGTGGCGAACAGGTGGTGGTCTATGGCGACTACGACGTGGACGGGGCGTGTTCCGGCGCGCTGACCGTGCGATTCCTGCGCGAGCTTGGGGCGCAGGTGGTGCACTACGTGCCGGACCGGCTTTCGGAGGGCTACGGTCCCAACGCCGCCGCCATCGCCAGGCTGTGCGAGCGCGGCGCCACGCTGATCGTCACGGTGGATTGCGGCATCGCGGCGGAGGTGGCGCTGGAGGCCGCGGCCGGCCGCGCCGACATCGTCATCCTGGACCACCACAAGGCCGAAGGCCCGGTGCCGCGGGTGCGGGCGGCGGTGAACCCGAACCGGCTGGATTGCAGCAGCGGCCTCGGCCATCTGTGCGCCGCCGGGGTCGCCTTCCTCGCTGCCGTCGCCACGGTGCGGGAGATGCGGCGGCGCGGCGCCTTCGCGACCCGCCCCGAGCCGAAGCTGCTGGAGTTGCTGGACCTGGTGGCGCTGGCGACGGTCTGCGACGTGATGCCGCTGGTCGGGCTGAACCGGGCGCTGGTGGCGCAGGGGCTGAAGGTCATGGCGCGGCGCGGCCGCGCCGGCATCGCCGCGCTGCTGGAAGTGGCGATGGCGAAGGATGCGCCGACGGCGCACACGCTGGGCTTCCTGCTCGGCCCGCGCATCAACGCCTCCGGCCGCATCGATGAGAGCGACCTCGGCCTGCGGCTGCTGCTGGAGGACGACCCGCTGGAGGCGCGCGCCATGGCGGAGCGCCTCGATACCGTGAACAAGCGGCGGCAGGAGGTGGAGGCGGATGTGCTGGCCGCGGCACTCGCCGAATGCGAGCGCCAGGCGCTGCACGGCCACCCGGTGCTGCTGGTGGTCGGCGAGGGCTGGCACCCCGGCGTGGTCGGCATCGTCGCCGGCCGGATGAAGGAAAAGTACAACCGCCCGGCCTGCGTCGCCGGCGCGGCGGCGGGCATCGCCAAGGGCTCCGGGCGCTCCGTCGCCGGGGTGGACCTGGGTGCTGCCATCATCGCGGCACGCCAGGCGGGGCTGCTGGAGACCGGCGGCGGGCACGCCATGGCGGCGGGGTTTTCGTTCAAGGTGGCGCGGGAGGGGGAGTTCCATTCCTTCCTGGACGAGCGCCTGTCGCATGCCGCGGACCTGCCGGGTGCGGCCGACCTGGCGGTGGAGGGGGCGCTGGCGGTGCAGGGGGCGACGGTGGACGTCGCCTCCCAGATCGCGCGGCTGGCACCCTTCGGCGCGGGCAACGAGGAACCTGTGTTCGTTGTCTCCCGCGCCCGGGTGGTGCGGGCCGACCGGGTGGGGAAGGAGGGCGGCACGATTCGCGCCTTCCTGGAAGGCGAGGGTGGCGGCGGGCGGCTGAAGGCGATCTGCTTCCGGGCCAAGGAAGGCCCGCTGGCCGCGGCGCTGCTCGGCGGCGGCTCCCTGCACCTGGCGGGGCATCTGCGGGCGGAAAGCTGGAACGACAGCGTGACCGCGAGCTTCCATGTGGTGGATGCCGCGCCGGTTGTTTGAGACCGGTCGGGTGAATCGCTTGGTAACAATGCCGGGCTTGAATGGCAGCCCCGCGGGGGCAACATCACGCTCGATGGAAACGCACCGAACCCCGCCCGTCCTCGACATGACGCCCGAGGGCGATTTCCGCCAGCCGCCGACCCCGCCGCGTCCCGGCAAGCTGGACCGCTTCCTGGGCCGCGTCGGCGGCGTGGCGATCCTGGTGGCGCTGGTCGCCGGCGGGCTGCTGCTGGCCTCGCTGGCCGTGGTGTTCGTCGGGTTGATCCTGCCGGTGCTGCTGGTGGCCGGGCTGATCGGCGCCGGGTCGCTGTGGTGGCGGATGCGCCGGGCGAAGCAGCAGGGCCGGCCCGTCTTCGTCGTGATGCGCCGCTGACGCGGGCGCCGTTCCGGGTCGAACCGGCCCGGCTCTACCAGGTTTCCGCGCGCGGCACGGCCTGGACCGAGGGTGACCCGGCCGAGGCCGCCGCGCGCCTGCGCCGGATGCGCTGGCTGTTCGGCATCGGCATCGCGGTGAATGCGCTGACCTGGACGGCGGCCGGCGCCGCGCTGGTGCTGGGCGGCCAGGCCTGGGGCGCCGGCTTCGGGCTTCTTGCGGTGCTGACGGCGCCGCTGCTGGCCTTGCCGGCCCTGGCCGAGGCGGCGGCATGGCGCCGCGCGCGGCGCTCGCACCGCCAGCGCCCACCCAACTTCCCGGCGCGGTAGGGCCTCCTCAGGCAGCCGCCGCCATCGGCAGCGCGGCGTGTGCCTCCGCCAGCAGCCGGTACGAGTCCCGGCGCGCCTCCGCATCGTGACAGGGCGTCAGCACCGCGACTTCCTCCACCCCCTGCGCCGCCGCCATCTCCCGCAGCCGCGCCACCACCTGCTCCGGCGCGCCGACCAGGGCGCGGGCGCGCATGCGCTCGATCCGGGCGAGGTCGTCCGGCGTATAGGGGTAGGACTCGGCCTCCTCCAGGCTCGGCAGCGGCGGGTAGATGCCGCGGTCGCGCGACAGGCGCCACAGGGCGCGGGACTGGAACTGGCGGATCGCCTCGGCCTCGGTCGCGGCGGTCAGGGCGAAGACGGCCAGCGCGCCCTTCGGTGTCGCGAGGCGGCCGGGGGTGGCGGGGTGCGGGCGAAACCCTTCGCGGTAGAGCGCCATCGCCTCGGCGCTGCCGCGTCCGTCGGTGATGAAATGGGCGAAGCAGTAGGGCAGGCCGAAATAGGCGGCGAGCTGCGCGCCGAAATCGGAACTGCCGAGGATCCACACCTCCGGCCGCGTCGGGATGTCCGGATTGGCGGTGACCATGCGGAAGGGATGGCTTTCCGGCAGTCCGTCGCCGAGCCAGCCCATCAGGTCCTGCACGAGCTGCGGAAAGCGGTCCGCCGCCTGCGCCGCATCCGGGTTCAGCGCATAGGCGGTGCGGCCATCGGAGCCCGGGGCACGGCCGACGCCGAGGTCGATGCGGCCGGGCGCGATCGCCTCCAGCACCCGGAACTGCTCGGCGATCTTCAGGGCGGAGTAGTGCGGCAGCATGATGCCGGCGGTGCCGATGCGGATGCGCTGCGTGGTGGCGGCGATGGCGGCGACCAGGATCTCGGGCGCGGTGCCGGCGTGGGAGGCGCTGTTGTGGTGCTCGGCCAGCCAATAGCGGCGATAGCCCCACTGGTCGGCCAGCTTCGCCAGCGCCAGCGTCTCCCGGATCGCCTCGTCGGCGCCGCGGCCGGAGGCGATGGTGGATTGGTCGAGAATGGACAGGCTGAGCGGCATGATGGACCCTCCGGACCGCCAAGGTGGGGCCTTCGCCCCGTCGCGTCGAGGCTTTGGGTCGAGGTTGCTGATGACCGAGGAAGACTTCATGCGCCACGCCATCGCGCTGTCCCGCCAGGGGATGGCGGATGGCGCCGGCGGGCCGTTCGGCGCGGTGGTGGTGCTGGACGGGCAGGTGGTGGCGGAGGGGTGGAACCAGGTCACCTCCACGAATGATCCGACCGCCCATGCGGAGGTGGTGGCGATCCGCCGCGCCTGCACCGCGCTGGGCCGCTTCGACCTGCGGGGCGCCACGGTCTACACCAGCTGCGAGCCCTGCCCGATGTGCCTGGCGGCGCTGTACTGGTCGCGCTGCGATGCGGTGGTCTATGCGAATGACCGGCAGCAGGCGGCGGCGATCGGCTTCGACGACGAGTTCCTGTACGCGGAGGTCGCGAAGCCGGTCGCGGCGCGCAGCCTGCCGATGCGGCGGCTGCTGGGGGCGGAGGCGGCGGAGGTGTTTGCCGAGTGGTCGGGGAAGGTGGATCGGGTGCCCTACTGAGGCCAGCCCGTCCTACCCCGCCACCCGCCCGAACACCGCCGTCAGCACCGCATACAGCACCCCGCCCACCAGGAAGCCCACCAGCGTCCCGTTCATGCGGACATACTGCAGGTCCTTGCCGACCCGCAGCTCGATCTTCTCCGTCACCGTCGCGGTATCCCAGTTCCGCACCACCCCCGCGATGAACTCCGAAAGCTGGCTGCGGGCGCGGGGCAGCAGGGCGATCAGGGCGCGTTCGGCGCCGCGGTTCAGGCGCAGCCGGGCGGCCTCGTCGCCCTCCAGCATGGTGCCGATGTTGGCCAGAGCCGATTGCAGCGCCTGCACGGTGCGGCCGTTGGGGTTGGTGGCGTCGGCTTCCAGCGCGGTGCGCAGCCGGCCCCAGATGTCCATCAGCCAGCCGGCCACGGCGGGGTGAGAGACCGCTTCCCGCAATGCGCGGCCGACGGCGGCGGCGCGTTCCGGGTCGGTCTCCAGCCGGTGGATCTCGGCGCGGATCCAGGCCTCGAAGGCGGCCCGCAGGTCGCTGTCGCCGGGCTGCACGCGGTCCAGCTCGGCGTTCAGGGCGGACAGCACGCGGCGCGCGATGCCGGCGCCGGCGAACCAGCCGACCAGGGCGCCGCCCTCCGCCCGCACCCGCGCGGCGATGGCGGCCTGCAACTGGTCCTCCTTCGCCGCCAGCACGGCCTTGAGCTGGCCGACGGCGAGGTCGAACACCTCCTGGTGCCGGCCGCCCTCGATCAGCGCGGTCAGGGCGCGGGCCAGGACGCGGGCGGCGCCGGGGCCGCCGGCGAGGCGCGGCAGCAGGCGGGCGAGCAGGCGCCGCGCGCGGCCATCCTCCAGGCTCGCCAGGATGCGGGGCAGGGAATTGGCGAGCGCGGCGGCGGCCGGCTGCACCGCCTCGGGGTCCGAGAAGAAGTCACCCAGCACGCGCGCCAGGTCCACCTTGGACAGCACCCGGGAAACCTCGGCTTCCGTGAAGACGTGGTTGGCGACGAAGCGGCCGAGCCCGGCGCCCAGCCTTTCCTTCTGCATCGGGATGATGGCGGTGTGCGGGATGGGCAGGCCGAGCGGGTGGCGGAACAGCGCCGTCACCGCGAACCAGTCGGCGATGCCGCCGACCACGCCGGCCTTGGCGGCGGCCTGCAACAGGTCCGTGCCGTAGCCTGGCGGCAGGGCGTAGCTGCCCAGCAGCAGCCCGCCCATGCCGGCCAGCAGGCCGTTGGCGGCGGTGCGGTGGCGGCGCAGGCCGCGGCGCAGGGCGTCGTCGGGGTCGAGGGGCGAGGGGGGAGGGGGGCTGTCCTGCATCAGGCGCGCAGGTAGTCCGCCGGGAGGGCTTTGCCCAGCACCTTCTCGACCGCTATAGGGGTGTGACGTTATAAGGTAACCATGCGCATCTCGATCCCCGATCCCCTCGCCCTGTCCTCCGGTGCCGGCGCCCGGCTGTTGCTGGCGCTCGGCGTGCTGGCGGGGCTGTGGGCGGCCGTCGCCTGGGCGTTGGCACTATGAGGGGACCGGCGGCATGAGGGGGCCGGCGGTCGAACTCGCCGACCTGACGGCGACGCATCAGCGGCATCCGGCGGTGCATCACGTCTCCGCGCGCTTCGCGCCGGGCAGCCTGGCGGCGATCGTCGGGCCGAATGGGGCGGGCAAGACCACGCTGCTGCGCACCATCGCCGGGCTGCACAAGGTGGATGCCGGGCGGGTCGCCATCTCCGGCGTGAAGCCGCGCATCGCCCTGCTGCCGCAGCAATCCGGCATGGACCGGGGCTTTCCGATCCTGTGCCTCGATGTGGTGCTGCAGGGGCTGTGGTCGCGGCTCGGCGCCTTCCGCGGGACTGGCCCGGCGGACCGTGACCGGGCGTTGGCGGCGCTGGAGGCGGTGGGCCTGGGCGGGTTTGCCCGACGCCCCGTCGGTGCGATGTCCGCCGGGCAGTTCCAGCGCCTGCTGTTCGCCCGGCTGCTGGTGCAGGACGCCGACCTCATCCTGCTGGACGAGCCGTTCAACGCCGTCGATGCCCGCACCGCCGCGGACCTGCTGGCCGTGCTGCGGCGCTGGCATGGCGAGGGCCGCACCGTGCTGGCGGTGCTGCACGACCTCGATCTGGTGCAGCGCGAATTCCCGGACTGCCTGCTGCTGGCGCGGGAGGCGATTGCCTGCGGGCCGACCGCGGAGGTGTTGTCCGCCAGCAACCGCCTGCGCGCCCGCATGATGGCCGAGGCCTGGGACGAAGCCGCCCCCGCCTGCGAGTCCACCAGCCGGGCGGCCTGACCTTGGACGCGGTCTTCGGCCCCTTCATCGAGTTCGGCTTCATGCGCCGGGCGCTGGTGGGCTGCCTGGCGCTGGCCGTGGCGGCGCCGCTGCTCGGCGTGTTCCTGATGCTGCGGCGCACCTCCCTGACCGCCGAGGTCCTGGCGCATGGGGTGACGCCCGGTATTGCCGCGGGGTTTCTCATCGCCGGGCTTTCGGTGCCGGCCATGTCGCTCGGCGGGCTGGTCGCCGGGCTGGCGGTGGCGGTCGGCGCCGGGGCGCTGTCGCGGGCGACGGGGGGGCGGGAGGATGCCTCGCTGACGGCGCTGTATCTCATCGCGCTTGCGCTCGGCGTCACGCTGGTGTCGCTGCGGGGCGATACGGCGGACCTCACGCATCTGCTGTTCGGCCAGGTGCTCGGCGTGGATGACCCGGCGCTGCTGCTGATGGCGGGGGTGGCCACGCTGACCCTGCCGCTGCTGGCGCTGGCCTGGCGGCCGCTGGCGCTGGAATGCTTCGACCCGGGCTTCGCGCAGGCGGAAGGCGTGCGCGGCGGGTTGTGGCACGCGCTGTTCCTGGTGCTGGTGGTGCTGAACGTGCTGGCCGCCTTCCAGGCCATGGGCACGCTGATGGCGGTGGGGCTGATGATGCTGCCGGCGGTGGCCTCCCGGCACTGGGCGCGGGAATTGTCCGGGCTCGCCTATGCGGCGGTCGGGCTGGCTGTGCTGTCCGCCCTCTTTGGCCTGCTGGCGAGCTACCACCTGGACCTGCCCTCCGGCCCGGCCATCGTGCTGACCGCGGGGGTGTTGTGGGTGGTGTCCGTGGTCGCGGGGCCGGTCGATGGCCTGCTGGTGCGCTGGCTGGCGCGGCCGCACTTGGCGGGCTGAGGCGTTCAGGCGGGGTGGACCACGTCCCAATGCTCCGCGATTCGACCATCGGCGACCCTGAAAATATCCACGATCGTGCTGCCGCTGGCGTCCGGTGCCGGGGTGACGTGGACGTCCAGCCAGACCAGGTCGCCTTCCGCCGCGCTGCGGACGATCCGGCTGCGCGCCTCTGGCCCGGTCGCCAGGATGCGCGTGAACAGGGTGGCGAATCGGGCGCGGCCATCCTCGGCCAGCAGGCGCCGCACCACGCCGAGGTCACGGCGGATGAAGGCGCCCTCGTAGAATTCCACGACCAGCCGGCGGTTGCGTTCCTCCTGCACCAGGTCGCGGCCGGCTGTGGCAGCCTGGGCGCGGGCGCCGGGGGCGGCGAGCAGGAAGGCCAGGGTGGCGAAGGCGGCGCGGCGGGGCAGGGTCTTCACGGCAGGCTCCGGGCCGAGGGGCCCTGACCAATCGGTAGCATGGTCCGGCCGGCGTGCAGCGCAGCGCCGCGTGACCAATCGTAACGTCGCCTATTTCTTGGTCAGCCGGTCGAGCACGCCGAGCGCCACCGCGCCGGCCAGGAACATGCCGTGGATCGCGAGGCCCCACATCACCGCGCGGTCGTCGTAGTTGCCGATCTCCATGAAGATCTGCAGCAGGTGGATGGAGGAGATGGCGATGAGCGCGGAGGCCAATTTGATCTTGAGGTTGCCGCGGTCGATGTTCGCGACCCAGTTCACCCCCTCCGCATCCTCGTGCCGGCCGAGGCGCGACACCAGGCTGTCGTAGGAGGAGATCATCACGGTGACGACCAGGGAGGCGACCAGCGCCGCGTCCAGCAGGTGCAGCAGCCCCAGCAGTTGCTGGTTGTCCGACCCATCCAGCGCATTGCCGGCATATTTCCACAGCTTGACCACGAAGCCCACGCCATAGATCGCCAGCGCGACCGCCAGGCCCAGGAAGAACAGCACCAGCATGTGGCGGCTGGCGAGGATGGCTTTGTCGATGATGGACTGCATGTCACGCTCCGCGATCGGCACGATTTGCCCCGTCGCGGGGCCAGAGGGAAGCATGGAGGGAAGCATGGCGATTCGTCGTATCGCGGAAGAACAGCGCCTGTCGGGCGCGGTGGTCGGGGGCGGGCTGGTCTGGCTGGCCGGGCAGGTGGCGGATGATCCATCCCTGGATGCGGAGGGCCAGACGGCGGACATCCTGGCGCAGATCGACGCGCTGCTGGCGGAGGCCGGGACCGACAAGCGGGCGCTGCTGAGCGTGACCATCGTGCTGGCGGATATCCGCGACGCGCCGGCGATGAACCGGGCCTGGGATGCCTGGCTGGATGCCGCGGCCAAGCCCGCGCGGATGACGATCGAGGCGGCGCTGGTCGATCCGCGCTGGAAGGTGGAGATCACCGGGGTGGCGCAGGCGGCAAGCTGAAGCATTTTCAAGCCCGGCGTTTACGCCGGGCGACTCGGAAAATGCGCCATGACCACCACCCCCTCGACCGCGGCGGCCGGGGCAGGCATTTAGCGGGCAGCCTTGCCAGTGCCCGAGGGCGGCCGCGTGGCCGCCGCAATCGGGCGCAACAGTTGCGACGAACGAGGAGTGCGCATGAACATCCTGCTGACCGGCGGCCTGGGTTTCATCGGTTCGGCCGTGGTCCGTCGCCTGATCGCCACCACGGATCATGTGGTGGTGAATGTGGACAAGGAGACCTATGCGGCGAGCCACGAGGCGCTGGACGGCGCGCGCGGCCATGCCCGCCATGTCCATGTGAAGGCCGACATCTGCGATGCGGAGGCGATGTCCGCGGTCCTCGCGCAATGGCAGCCGGAGGTGGTGATGCACCTGGCTGCCGAAAGCCATGTGGACCGCAGCATCGATGGCCCGGCCGAGTTCATCCGCACCAACGTGGTCGGCACCCAGGTGCTGCTGGAGGCGGCGCGGGCCTACTGGTCCGGCCTGTCGGAGCCGGCGAAGGCACAGTTCCGGTTCCACCACATCTCGACGGACGAGGTGTTCGGCAGCCTGGAATCCGCCGACGACAAGCCCTTCGACGAGCACACGCCTTATGACCCGCGCAGCCCCTACAGCGCGTCGAAGGCGGCCTCCGACCACCTGGTGCGGGCCTGGCACCACACCTACGGGTTTCCGTCCTTCGTCTCCAACACCACGAACAACTACGGGCCGTGGCAATTTCCGGAGAAGCTGATCCCGCTGGTGTCGCTGAATGCGCTGCACGGTCAGCCGCTGCCGGTGTACGGCGACGGTTCCAACATCCGCGACTGGATCCATGTCGAGGATCATGCGGAGGCGCTGTGCCTCGCCGCGCTGCACGCCGGCAAGCCGGGCGGCACCTACTGCATCGGGCCGCGGCAGGAACGCAGCAACCTCCAGGTGGTGCGGGCCATCTGCGCCGTGTTGGACCGGTTGCGGCCGGACCCGGCCGGGCCGCGGGAGCGGCTGATCACCTATGTGAAGGACCGGCCGGGGCACGATTTCCGCTACGCCATGGACCCTTCCGGCGCCGAAAAGGTCTTGGGCTGGACGGCGAAGTATGATTTCGAGAGCGGTCTGGAACACACGCTGCGCTGGTACCTGGACCATGAGGCCTGGTGGGGCCCGATCCGGGCGGCGCGCTATTCCGGGCAGCGGCTCGGCAAGACGGGTTAGGGTTTATCCCTCTCCCCCATCCTTCATGGGGGAGAGGGCCTTGGATTGATGCTTGAGGAACCTGGACACATGGATGGCTGGCGCGGCAAGCGCGTGTTGGTGACGGGCGGGGCGGGGTTCCTCGGCAGCGGGTTGTGCCATGCCCTGGCCGCCGAGGGGGCCCGTGTCGTGGCGCTGGACGTGATGGAGCCGGAGGGCGGCGCCAGCCCGCTGAACCTGGAAGGCAGCAACGTCATGCTGGTGCGGGGCGACATCCGCGACGCCGAGCTGCACAGCCTGTGCCAGGGCATCGACGTGCTGTTCAACATGGCGGCGCAGACCAGCCACATGGGCGGCCAGCGCGACCCGGTCTCCGACATCGCGATCAACGCCGTGGCGCAGGTGCGCCTCATCGGCGTGATGCGGGAGGCGGCGCCGAAGGCGACCGTGGTGCATGCCTCCACCCGGCAGTTCTACGGCCGGCCGCAATACCTGCCGGTGGACGAGAAGCACACGGTGAACCCGCCGGACGCCAACGGCGTGTCGAAATGGGCCGGCGAACAGTACTGGCTGCTGGAGAACCGGGTGCATGGCCGCCCGGTGGTGTCCCTGCGGCTGACCAATTGCTACGGCCCGCGGCTGCGCATCAAGGATGCCAAGCAAACCTTCCTCGGCATCTGGATCCGCCGGGTGCTGGAAGGCGAGCCCTTCGAGGTGTGGGGCGGCGAGCAGCTGCGCGACCTGACCTACCTGGACGACGTGACGGACGCCTTCCTGCGCGCCGGCCTGCAGGCGAGCCGGCCGGAGGTGAATGGCCGCGTCTTCAACATCGGCGGCCCACCGCCACTTTCCCTGACGGAACTGGCGGAGCGACTGATCGCGGCCAATGGCGGCCAGGGCAGCTACGTGACCAAGACCTTCCCGGCCGACCGGGCGCAGATCGATATCGGCAGCTACGCCGCCGATGACCGTGCCTTCCGCGCCGCCACCGGCTGGTGGCCGCGCATCGAAGTGGATGAGGGGCTGCGCCGGTCGCTGGACTGGTACCGGCCGCGCCTTGCCGAATACGTGGCCTGAGGGAGGGCCGACAGATGAACGCGACCACCATCACCGTGCCGCAGGCCGACCCCGGCGCCGGCTACCGCGCCCACAAGGCGGAGATCGACGCCGCGGCGCTGCGGGCGCTCGGCTCCGGCTGGTATATCCTGGGCCAGGAAGGCGCCGCCTTCGAGAAGGAGTTTGCTGCCTGGCAGGGTGCGGCCCGCGCCGTCGGCTGCGCCAATGGCACGGACGCCTTGATGCTGACCCTGCGCGGCATGGGCATCGGCGCGGGCTGCACCGTGGTCACCGTCTCCCACACCGCGGTCGCCACCGTCGCCGCCATCGAGATGACCGGGGCGACGCCCCTGCTGGTCGATATCGACCCGGACACCATGACCATGGACCCGGACGAACTGGTCGCCGTGCTGAACGATCCGCCGCCGGGGCTGCCGCCGATCCGCGCCATCATCCCGGTGCATCTGTACGGCCAGTCCTGCGACCTCGAACCGATGCTGGCGGCGTGCCGCGAGCATGGCGTGATGGTGATCGAGGACTGCTCCCAGGCGCATGGCGCGACGCTCGGCGGGCGCAAGGTCGGCACGATGGGCGATGCGGCGTGCTTTTCCCTGTACCCGACAAAGAACCTCGGCGCGCTGGGCGATGGCGGCGTGATGTCGACCGATGATGCGGCGCTGGCCGACCGTATCGGCGCGATCCGGCAATATGGCTGGAAGGAGCGCTACATCAGCGACACCATCGGCGTGAACAGCCGGCTGGACGAGGTGCAGGCGGCGATCCTGCGGGTGCGCCTGACCCACCTGGACGCTGCCAATGCGCGGCGCGGGGAGATCGCGGCGCGCTACGACGCGGCGCTGGCCGATTCGTCCTACGCGCCGCCGGTGCGCCGCGCCGGGGCCGGCCACGTCTTCCACCAGTATGTGCTGCGCGTGCCGGATCGCGCCGGGCTGATGGCGCGGCTGCGGGCGGAGGGGGTGGCGACCGCCATCCACTACCCGGCGCCGGTGCATCTGCAACCGGCCTATCGCGGCCGCACGCCGCTCGGCCCGGCCGGCTGCGCCGAGACGGCGCGGGCGGCGGGGGAGGTGATGAGCCTGCCGATGTTCCCCGAACTGACCGAGGCGCAGATCGACCACGTCTGCCGGGTGCTGCGCGCGCTGTAGCGGAGGCTACCCGCCGCGCACGGGCACATCCTCCGGCCGCGGCGGGGTCCATTCCATCTCCGGGTCCAGCGGGTGGATCGGCCGCGGCACCTGCCGCCACGGCACGCGGGCGAGCACCACGGTGGTCAGGCCGCGCACATCGACCTCGATGATGCGGTCGTTCGGAAAGATGTCGTCGAAGCCGGCGCGGAAATGGCCGCGGGACTTCACCACCAGGCTCCGCGCCGCGCGCAGGTCCACGCCGAGCATCTCCAGCATCGCCGGTTCCGCCAGTTGCTTGCGCTGCGTCACCACGGCGACGCGCAGCCAGCCGATGCGGAGCAGGGCCGTGGGGCCGAGCGGGACCTGGCGGCCGGCATAGATGCCACGGCGGCCGATGCAGGCGCCATCGGACAGCGCCTCCACCACCGCCTCGGCCTCCAGCCGGTGCGACAGCGGGTGGGTCTCGTCCCGGTTGAAGCGGGCGGTGAAGCGGGCACCGGCGCCGAGCGCATGGGCCTCCGCCGCCAGGGCCGGGTCGTTGTGGATGCCGAGCACGGCGCCGTGGACGCCGGCCTTCAGGAAGGCGTCGAGGATATCGGTGGTATTGCCGCGGCCGCCGCCGCCGGGATTGTCGGCGACATCGGCGAACAGCAGCGAGGGCCTGGCCGGGTCGCGCCCGGCTGCCAGCGCCATCGCCGTGGCATCCTCCAGGCTGGTCAGGTTGGTGGTCCAGCGATGCCGGCTGTCCCAGATCCAGGCGGCGATCTCCGCCACCACCGCCTGCGCCCGGGCCGCATCGGTGCGGGTGGTGACGATGACCGAAAGCCCGTTCTTCGGCGTGTCGCCGAGCGAGAAGCCGGACAGGATGGAGACGTTCAGCACCTCATGGTCCAGGAAGCGCTGGCCGTGGGCGATGGCGTC
Source organism: Falsiroseomonas sp. E2-1-a20 (assembly GCF_051433195.1). Lineage (NCBI taxonomy): Bacteria > Pseudomonadati > Pseudomonadota > Alphaproteobacteria > Acetobacterales > Roseomonadaceae > Falsiroseomonas > Falsiroseomonas sp. E2-1-a20. Next base: position 36,051 of record NZ_JBHMFT010000022.1, read on the forward strand.
GGCATAGGGGCCGGCGGCGGTGTTCTGGCTCGTCGCCGGCGGGATGAAGGGCAGCTTTCCGAACGCCATCCGCGGGCGCATCCCACCCAGCATGGCCCGCATCGCCGCCGCACATTCCGCGCCGCGCTCGGCCATGTCGACATGCGGGTTGGTCAGGAACGAGCAAAGCATGTCGGCGTGCTGGACCATGCGCCAGGAGATGTTGCCGTGCAGGTCGAGCGTTGCCAGCACCGGCACGTCCGGCCCGACGAGGCCGCGCACCAGCTCCAGCACCGTGCCGTCCGGGTCCGGATCCTCCGTCGCCGTGGCGGCGCCGTGGAGGGCGAGGAACACGCCATCCAGCGGCAACGCGGCGCGCAGCAGCGCCTCCAGCCGGGCCAGGTAGTCCTGGAACACGGCCTGGTCGATGGGGCCGGAGGCGCCGGCGCCGGCGGCGATGGTGCAGATGGGCTGCCAGGGGCGGCCGGCATCCATGGCCCGGATGAAGCCGGTCAGGCCGGTCGGGCCGCGCGGGGCGGGAAGGGCGAGGTCCGCGGCGAGCGCCGCGCCTTCCAGCCAGCAGGTCGCCTCGAACTCCGCGCGGCTGGCGACGGGGGCGTGGCCGTTGCTTTCCAGCATGAAGCCGCCGAGCGCGATGCGGGGGCCGTTCGCGGCTGGGGCGGTCATGCACGAATCCCTCGATGGTTCGGCGCCAGCATGGGGCGGCGTGCGCGCATTGCAAAACTCTGCTGGCGCGGGCGCCCTTCGCAGATGCAGCATGGCCGGCATGAACGATGCCTCCCCCGCCGCGCCCGCGGCCGATGCCACTGGCGACACCATCGCCGACCTGCTGCTGCGCCTGCGCGAGGCGCGGGAGGCAGCGGCGACCGATCCGTTCGGCGATCCGGTCCTGCTGATCGCGCTGGCGATCAGCCGGCGGCTGGATGATGGAAGGTTGGATGCGGGGGCGGTGGCGGCGCTGATCGCCCGCATCGCCGATACCGCGGCAGGGGAGCGGGCGCGCAGGCTGGCCGCCTATGTCGGGCTGGACCGCGGCGCCGCGACGCTGGATGCGCTGGCGGCGCGGCTGGTGCGGCCGGACCCGCAGGACAGCCCTGTACCCTTCGCGACCTATCGCCAGGTGGTGGAACGGCCGCGCTTCGCCGCGGTGTTCACCGCGCACCCCACCTTCTCGCTGCCACCGGCCACCGGGGTCGCGGTGGCCGCCGCGGCCTCCGGCGCCGAGTTTCCCGCCGGGCTCTCGCACCGCCCGGCGACGCCGACGCTGACCGAGGAATTCGTCCAGGCGGTCGCCGCCATCCAGCGCGGCCGGGATGCGCTGGACGCGCTGAACGGCGCGCTGCTGCGGGCGGCGCGCGGCGTCTGGGGAGATCGGTGGCAGGCGCTGCTGCCGGCGCCGGTGATCCTCTCCTCCTGGGTCGGCTACGACACGGATGGCCGCACGGATATCGGGTGGTGGGACACGATCGGCCTGCGGCTGACCATGAAGCGGCTGCAGTTGCAGCGCCTGGCCGCGCAGCTTTCCACGATTGGCGACTGCGCCGCGCCGATCGCCGCCCGCGTCGCACAGGCGGAATCGGCCGTGGCGCGGCAGCTGGAGGCGCTGCCGCAGCAGCCGGCGCCGGAGGCGGTGCAGGCCTTCGCCGGCGTGCTGGTGGGCGAGCGCGACGCGGCGCTGACCTCGCCCCGGCCGTTGCTGGATCTGTTCCCGGAGGCGATGGCGCGGGCGCCTGACGAGGCGGCGCGGCTGGCGCTCGCCGTGGCGCGGGCCGGGCTCGCCGCGCATGGGCTGGCGCTGGCGCATACCCACACGCGGCTCAACGCCTCGCAAATCCACAATGCGCTGCGGCAGCGGCTGGGGCTGACGGCATCGCCCGACGACATGGCCAGCCGGCGCGGGCTGCTGGCCGCGATGAACGCGGCGCTGGGCGATGTGGTGACGCAGCCGGTGGATTTCGGCGCGCTGATGGCCGAACAGGCCTCCGCCGTGCGGCTGATGATGACCATGGCGCAGATCACCAAGCATGTGGACGCCAGCCAGCCGGTGCGCTTCCTGATCGCCGAGACCGAAAGCGGCTACACGCTGCTCGGCGCGCTGTGGCTGGCGAAGCGGCTGGGCATCGACCGGCTGATCGAGATCTCGCCGCTGTTCGAGACGGCGGAGGCGCTGGAGCGCGGCGACAAGGTGGTGGAGGAGGCGCTGCGCAGCCCCTTCTTCCGCGACTACCTGCGCGGCCATGGAAGGCTGTGCCTGCAATTCGGCTACTCCGACTCGGGTCGCTATGTCGGCCAGTTGCCCGCCAGCTACCTGGCGGAGCGGCTGAAGCTTCGGCTGGCGGACCAGCTCAAGCGGCACGGCCTGTCCGACATCGAGCTGGTGCTGTTCGACACGCATGGCGAGAGCATCGGCCGCGGCGGGCACCCGGACAGCCTGGCGGACCGGTTGGACTACCTCTCTCCGCCCCAGGCGCGGGCGGCGTTGCAGAAGGCCGGGCTGCGGCTGCGGGAGGAAAGCAGCTTCCAGGGCGGCGACGGCTACCTGCTATTCGGCACGGCCGAACTGGCCGCGGCCACCATCGCGCGCATAGCCGAACACGCCTTCGCTGCGCCATCCGCCGAGCCGGACCCGATCTATGCCGAGAGCGACTACGGCGCCGATTTCTTCGCCACCATCCGGCGGGAGATGCAGGTGCTGGTCGAGGACCCAGGTTACGCCGCGCTGCTCGGCGCCTTCGGGCCGGGGCTGCTGGACCGCACGGGCTCGCGGCCCGCGGCGCGGCAATCGGACATGGGCGGGCCGGCGCGGATCACCCACCCCTCCCAGCTTCGCGCCATCCCGAACAACGCGATCCTGCACCAGATGGGGTGGCTGGCGAACACCCTGCACGGGATGGGCGCGGCCGTCGCGGCCAATCCGGACGCCTTCGCCGATATGCGCGCGCGCAGCCCGCGCTTCGCCCGGGCGGTGGCCATGGCGGCGCGGGCGGCGGCGAGTTCGGATCTCGGCGTGCTGCGGGCGGGGGTGGATACGCTGGACCCCGGCCCCTGGCTCGACCGCGCCGGCGCGACCACGCGGCCGGGGCGGCGGGAGGAGTTGATGGATGTGGCGGCGGCACTGGAGCGGCTGGACCTGTCCTCCGCCGTGCGCCGCATGTTCAGAAGGTTGCAGGCCGATCATCTGGCCCTGCGTTCGGCCTGGCCGGAACTCCCGAAAATGCCGGACCGCCTGGTTCTGCTGCACGCGCTGCGGCTGGCGCTGATCCACCGCATCTGGCTGCTGGCCGTGCAGATCCCGGAATTCAGCCCACGCCACGGCGCGACGCGGGAGGCGCTGGTGCGCGGCATCCTGCAACTGGATGTGGAGCGCGCGCTCGCCCTGCTGGCCGAGGTGTTCCCGGCGCGGCCTGACCCGGCGACGGGGCTCGACTTCCACGAACCGGCCCCGGCCGAGGGTGGCGCTTCCTACGCCGCCGAACATGCGGCGCTGTTCCGGCCGATGGCGGGGTTTTTCCAGCTGGTGCGGGAATGCTCGGCGGCAATCGTGCACGAGGTCGGCGCCTTCGGGTGAACCGACCGCGCCGCGGCCCGTTGAGGCCGCGGCAGGAAAGGCGGCAACGATGAGCTATCTCCGCTTCGGCGCGATGATCTTGACATCGACCGTGGTGATGTTCGGGCTGATGTACCTGAACACCTACGCGATGGACCACGTCACCTTCAGCGAGACGCGGGCCTGGATGGCGCTGGTGATGGGCGGCGCCATGGCCATCATCATGCTGGCCTTCATGTGGGGCATGTACCGCAACCGCGCCGCCATTATCGGCATCCTGGTCGGCGGCGCGCTGGTGTTCGCCGGCGCGCTATGGCTCGTCCGCAGCCAGGCGACGGTGGACGAGGTTGCCTGGCTGCGCGCGATGATCCCGCACCATTCCATCGCCATCCTGACCAGCGAGCGGGCCGGGCTGCGCGACCCGCGGGTGCGCCGCCTGGCCGACACCATCATCGAGACGCAGCGGCGCGAGATCGAGGAGATGCGGGCGCTGATCGCGGAGCTGGAGGCGCCTGGCTGAGGTCAGGCGTTCTCCACCTCGCCGCCGCCCTCGACCCAGTCCTTGAAGCCGCCGAGGTTGCGGACATCGGCATAGCCCATGTCCTTCAGCGTCTTGCCGGCCATGGCCGCCCGGCCGCCGGAGGCGCAGTAGATGATGATGGTCCTGGCGCGGTCGAAGGCGGCCTCGTGCAGCGGCGATTCGGGGTCGGCGCGGAATTCCAGCAGCCCGCGCGAGACGGCCAGCGCGCCCTTGGCCTTGCCGGAGGCCTTCACCTCCGCCGCGTCGCGCACATCGAGCAGCACGGTCTGCGGCTGGGCGGCAAGCGTCTGGGCCTCGGCGGCGGAAATCCGCGGCACGGCGGCGTTGGCGGCGGCGAGCATGTCCTTGACGGTGGTGGGCATGGGCGGGTCCTCCGTTGCTGTGGCGAAGACCGACAGTAGCGCGTCCGGCGTGGGTCAAAAGCCCAGGCAGGCGGGCGCCGTGGTCACCATCACGCTCTCCTGTCCGAATCGGGACCGGTAGGCGGCGACCACCGGGGCGAGGCGGGCGTGGGCCTGGGCGGCGTCCGTGCCGGGGACGGCCACCACCAGCAGCTTGCTGCGCTCCCGCGCCACGGTGCCGGTGCGGCCGCGCCACTGGCCGGCGGCGTCCAGCACGGTCAGGCCATCGGGGAAGGCGGGGGTCACCACCTCGTCCAGGAAGCGGGTCCAGGCCGCGTCCGTCACCACCTCCGCGCCGTTGGCATTGCGGCCGAAACACCCCTCCAGCCTCGTCGCGCTCGCGAGGCCGGGCGGGCAGCCGGGGGGCGTGGCGGCGCAGGCGGCGGCCAGCAGGACCAAGGGCAAGGCAAGGATGCGCATGCGCGCAGGCTACGCCGATCGGGCCGCCATGCGCAGCAGGGCAAAGGCGCCGAGCACGCCCACCGCCGCAATCGAAAGCGCCGCCTCCGCCCCCAGGGTCAGCAGCAGCGGCGCGAAGGCGGCGGGGGCCACGGCCATGGCGGTGGTGACCGGCGCCATGACGCGGCCGGCGACAACGGCGTAGCCATCCGTGCCGTGCAGCTCGATCAGGCAGGCGGGGCGCATCACGCTCATCAGGCCGGAGGCCAGGCCGTAGGCGAGCACGAAAGCGGGCGCCGCACCGGCCACGACCAGCGGCAGCAGCAGTGCCAGCGGCATCAGCAGCAGGGCGGCGGAACAGACCGTCATCGCCCGCAGCTTCGCGCCGCCCAGCACATCCAGCGCCCGCGCCGCCACCTGCGCCGGGCCGACCAGCGCCGCCCACCAGATGGCGCTGGCACGGTCCAGCCCCAGCGACTCCACCAGCAGCACCATGTTGGCCAGGATGGCGCTGCCGATCAGCACCTGGAGCGTGAAGGCGGCGGACAGCCAGCGCAGCCGTGGCGGCAACTTCTGGGAGGGTGGCCGGGCCGGGCGCGGGCCGCGCGGCTGGGCGGGGATGCAGAGCAGGTGCAGCGGCAAGGTCACCAGAAGGTGGATGCCGGCGGAGGCCAGCACCGCGCCGCGCCAGCCATACGCCACCTCCAGCGCCGCCAGCCCCGGCCAGGCGACGGCCGAGGCCATGCCGGAGGCGAGTGCGAGCAACCCGAGGCGTCGCCGCGCGCGGTCCGCGCCCATCGCCGCGAGGGCGGCGTTGGCGGCCTCGGTCAGGGCCAGGGCCCCGGCCACGCCCATGACCAGGCAGGCGACCAGCGCCTGGATCGCGGAGCCCGAGAAGGCCAGCAACGCGAGGCCCGCGGCGAATGCGACGGACCCGGTGGCCATGGCCGGCCGCGCCCCGTGCCGGTCGATGGCACGCCCGACCATGGGCGCCAGCAAGCCCGCCAGGCCGAGCAGGATGGCGATGCCCGCGAAGCTGGTGCCGGGCGCCAGGCCCAGGTCGCGCTCCATCGCCGGGCCGAGCACGCCGGGCAGGAAATAGGCGGTGCCCCAGCCGAGGATCTGCGTCGCGCCCAGCGCGGCGACGACCACCCCGGGCGGCAGGATCACGCCGTGGTGGCCAGCAGCACCACCCCCGCCGAGATCAGGCCGATGGCCATGATCTTCGCGAGACCCAGGCTTTCGCCGAACATGCCCCAGCCGATCAGCGCGATGACGACATAGCTCGCGGCCGTGCAGGGCAGCGCGACCGACATCGGGATCTTCCGCAGCGCGATGATGTACAGCAACGCCGCGCCACCGTAGCAGCCGAGGCCGAGGATGGTCTGCCAGCGGAACAACTGGTCGATGAAGCCGGCCTCCGCCGCGACGGAGCCGGAGGCGCCCGCCTTCAGCAGGATCTGCCCGACCAGGGAGGTGGTGATGGCCGCGGCCAGGGTGACCCAGGCGGCGATCATGACCTTCGGCCTTCCGATGTCACGATATCCCGCACCACGCCCTGCGGCTTGCCGTTGGCCGAGAGGAAGGCGCGGCCGACATATTCGCCGAGCACGCCGAGGATGAGGAACTGCACGCCGGCGACCAGCAGCGTGACCGTCATCATCGAGGCCCAGCCGGAGGGGGTCTCGCCGCTCAGACCCTCGAACATGACGTAGGCGGCGGCGAAGATGCCCATGACACCCATCACCGCGCCGGCCAGGATCGCCAGGCGCAGCGGCAGGACAGAGAAGTTGGTGGCCAGGTTCAGCCACAGCAGCACCAGGCGCTTCAGCGTATAGTTGGACCGGCCCTCGGCGCGCGGCAGGTGCTTCACCTCGATCGAGTCGAGGCGTTGCGTCACCTGCATCAGCAGGCCGTCGACGTAGGGATAGGGGCCGCTGTACTTCGCGACCTCCCGCACCGCCAGCGCGCTCATGCAGCGGAAGGAGGACAGGTACAGGCCCTTCGGCTTGTCCAGCAGCATGTCCGCCACGCCATTGGCGAAGCGGCTGCCGAGGTTGCGCCAGCCCTCGTGTTCCTTCACCGCGTAGCGCGTGTAGACCACGTCCCAGCCGCCGAGGCGGGCGTGGTCGTACAGCCGCAGCACTTCCTCGGGCGGGTTCTGCAGATCGTCGTCCATGGTGATGACGAAGGCGCCGCGGGCCTGGCGCAGGCCGGACATGACCGCGTTATGCTCGCCGAAATTGCGCGCATGCTCGATGTAGGTGAGCGGCACGGTGGCGGTGGCGGCCAGCGCGCGGCACACCTCGGCGGAATTGTCGGGGCTGCCGTCGTTCACCAGGATGATCTCGAGCCCGCCGGCCGGGCGCAGCACGGACAGCGCCTCGACCAGCGCGCCGACGGTGGCGGCGCCGCGATAGACCGGGACGACGATGGACAGGCCCACCGGCGTATCGGCCGGCGTATCGGCCGGCGTCACGGAAAGCCCCTCGGCGGCGGGCAGGGCGTCGGTCACTTCGGGTTCTCCGTCAGGGCCGCGTGGCGATGACGAGGACGGAGCCACCGCCGGGCATGGGGATGCCGGAAGTGCCGATCCGCCGCTCGATCTCCGAGACGGCATGCAGGGTGGTGTCGATCCAGGGCGGGAAGCTGGTCACGTCGCTGGGCGCATCGGGGTTGCGGTGCAGCACCTTGCGTTGCAGCGCCATCAGCGGCAGCAGCAGGCCGTTCCAGTAGTTCGTGGCGACGCCGGTGAAGCCGGCCGCCGCCAGAAGGGCGCGGGCGCCGGCGGCGGTGTAGCGGCGGGCGGTGTGCACGCGCGTGTCGTGCGCGCTGCGCAGCCATTCATAGGCTGGCAGGTTCAGGATCACGGTGCCGCCGGGGCGCAGCACGCGGTGCAGTTCGGCCATGCCGCGGGCCGGGTCGACGCCGGCATGGCAGATGACATCGATGCTGACGGCGGCGCCGAAGCTGGCATCGGCGAAGGGCAGGATGTTGGCGTCGCCCGCGGCGACCGGCCAGCCGGATTTCCGGGCGGCGCGGTCGGCCGCCTCGGCATTGTATTCGAGGCCCATCGCCGGGCGATCGGGCACCTGCTGCGCCAGGCGTTGCAGGAAGCCGCCGGTGCCGCAGCCGGCATCCAGCACCGGGCCGGGGACGCCGGGGCGGGCGCGCAGCGCATCGAGCACCCGGGCATGGGCGGCGCGATACCACCACATGCCGTCCTCGGCGGCGTCCATCAGGGCGTATTCTGCGGGTTCCACGCCGCCCTTGTGACGGGCAAGCGCGGCGGCCGCAAGGCGGCCTCGCGGCGGGCGTGAGGCAGCCGCGCGCGCAGGGCCCGCCGCATCGACGCCGCAATGCGGTTGCACCATCCGCCCCGCGCGCCGAGGATGCCCTAGACCAGGATGCCCGAGACCAGGATGCCGGCGACCAGGCCCCGATGATGACCCCGAACCCCCCGAGCCGTCCGGCTCCCGCCGAGATCCAGGCCGCCCCGCACGCCTTCAGCCCGGCCGAGCCGATGGCGCGGGACCGCCTGCTGCGCGCGCTCGCCGTGCTGCCGGCGCTGGGCTTCCTGCTGATGGTCCTGACGCCGCCGCTGAACCACGACGTCGCCGCCATCCTGAACTTCGCCACGCGCTGGGTGGGCGGGGAGGCGCTGTTCCGCGACCTGATCGACGTCAACCCGCCGCTGATCTTCGTCCTCACCGCGATCCCGGCGCTGATCGACCGCTTCACGCCGCTGGACCCGGTGCAGTCCTGGCTGCTGTGCGTGCTGGCCTGCTGCGCGCTGTCCTGGCGCTTCTGCCTGCGGCTGCGGGAGGGCTGGGACGAGGGGGTGGTGGAACGCGCGGTGCTGGACGCGCTGATCCCGCTGGTCCTCGTCATGGTCGCCTACGATGTCGGCCAGCGCGAGCACCTGATGGGCCTGTTCGCGCTGCCCTACGCGCTGCTGGCCGCGCGGCGGGCGGAGGGGATGGCGACGCCGCGGGGCCTCGCCATTGCCGTGACCGTCGCGGCCGCGCTGGCCTTCGCGCTGAAGCCGCATTTCCTGGCGGTGCCGGCGCTGGTCGAGGCGCTGGTGCTGCTGCGGCGCGGCCCGGCGGCGGCGCTGCGGGACCGGCTGCCCTGGCTGATGGCCGGCATCTGGCTGCTGTACCTGGCCAGCCTGCCGGTGTTCTTCCCGGACTACCTCGGCTTCGTCGTGCCGCTGGTGGTGGATTTCTACCTGTCCAATGGCGGCATCGGCCTGTTCGACGTGCTGCTGACCAACCAGCTCGGCCCGGCGCTGTTCGCGCTGGCGGCGGCGCTGGCGCTGCTGGCCTGGCCGGGGGCGGGGGCCCAGGCGCGGATGCTGGGCTGCGTCGGCGTCGGCAGCTTCCTGTCTGCCTGGGTGCAGCACAAGGGCTGGTCCTACCACGTGGTGCCGATGGCCATGGCGACGGCGCTGATGGCGGGCTGGGTCGCGGCGCGCTGGGTGGATCGCAACCTTCCGGCGGGGCGGGCGCAGGCGGCGGCGCCGGGGCTGGCGCTGGCGGTGGTGGTGGCGCTGTCCGTGGTGCATCTGCGCGGCGAAAGCCCGTGGCGGCAGATCTGGTACGGCGCCCTGGCGGAAGGCCGGCTGACCGCGGCGCTGAAGCGGGAGGTGGCGGGGGAACGCCTGCTGGTGCTCTCGCCGGACATCTATCCGGTCTATCCGGCGCTGAACTACGCCCGCGCCCGGTCCACCCTGCGGACCATGAACCTGTGGGTGCTGATTGGCGCCTACCAGGGTTGCCCGGAGGGCGCGCCGCGCTACCGCGAGCCGTCCGAGATGTCGCGGCCGGAATTCCTGGTATACCGGACGGTGGCGGAGGATTTCGCCCGCGCGCCGCCGGGCGGCGTGCTGGTGGCGAAGAACTCCGGCATCGCGCGCTGCGGCGCGGAGGATTTCGACCCGATCGCCTATTTCTCCCGCCACCCGGCCTTCGCCGAGACCTGGCGGCACTACACGCGGGTGGTGCACATGGACACCTACCGCCTTTACCTGCGCGAGGACTGATGTCGCACGAAGACTATGTCGGCCGTACCGAAACCCGCGAGGACCGCATCGACCCGCGCCTGCTGCGCGGGCTGGCGGCGACCCTGGGCCGGAAGGCGCCCACCGAACTGCCGCCGCTGTGGCACTGGATGCTGTTCCAGGACTGGGTGATGCCGGGGGGCATCGGGCCGGATGGCCACCCGAAGCGGGGCGGCTTCCTGCCGCCGGTGCACGACCTGCCGCGCCGCATGTGGGCCGGCGGGCGGTTGCGCTTCCACCCGGTGGCGCTGCATGCGGATGACGAGGTGACGCGCACCAGCACCATCCTGAAGGTGGAGGAGAAGTCCGGCGGATCGGGCCGCCTGGTCTTCGTCACCGTGGGCCACCTGCTGCACGGCCCGGCCGGGCTGGCGCTGGAGGAGGAGCAGGACATCGTCTATCGCGGGGCGGAGGGCAGCGCGGTGAAGCCGGGTGCCGCGGCGCCGGACTGGCCGGGGGCTGCCACCGCCACGGTGCTGCCGGATGCGGTGATGCTGTTCCGCTATTCGGCGCTGACCGGCAACGGCCACCGCATCCACTACGACCACCCCTATGTCACCGGCGTGGAGGGCTATCCCGGCCTGGTGGTGCACGGCCCTCTGCAGGCGACGCTGATGGCGCAGCACGCGCTGGACCACGCATCCGGAAAGCGCCTGCACCGCTTCGCCTTCCGCGGCCGCCGCCCGGCCTTCGACGGGCGGGCGCTGACGGTGCTCGGCCGGGTGGAGGGCGAGCAGGTGATGCTGGAGACGCGCGACGATACCGGCGCCACCTGCATGCAGGCCGAGGCGGAACTGGCTGACGCCGTTGCCTGACCGAGAACCGCCCGCGGTGACGGGACGCCTCCTGTCGCCGCTGGCCCGGCTTCCCCTGGCACAGGACACGCTGCGCGGTATCGGCATCATCGTCGCGGGCTACACCGTGATTTCGGCCGCGGATGCCGCGGTGAAATGGGCGCTGCCGGAGGTGGGCGTCGCCGTTGCCATGATCTGGCGCGGTGTGTTCGGCATGCTGGCGATCGCGCTGCTGGTCCGCGGGCGTGGGCTGGCCCCGGTGCGCAAGCCGTTGCTGGCGTTGCGGTCCTCCATGCACTGCATCGTCACGGTGGCGTTCTACCTGGCCTGGTTCAATGCGTTTCCGCTCGGGGCTTCCTATGCCGTGAATGCGGCGGCGCCGCTGATCATGACGGTGCTGGCGATTCCCCTGCTCGGCGAGAAGGTGGGCTGGCGGCGCTGGACCAGCACCTGCGTCGGCTTCGCCGGCGTGATGATCATCCTGCAACCCGGCGGCGAGTTGTGGCGGTGGGAGGCGGCGATGCTGCTGGCGGGTGCCGCGACGCTCGGGCTGACGCGGATCTGGACGCGGGTGCTGGCGGCGACCGACACGCCGCAGGCCATCGCGTTCTGGCTGCTGGCGGCGCATGTGCCGGTGGGGCTGCTGCTGCTGCCGGTGTTCCCGCCGCTCGGCCCGCTGGTGCCGCGCTGGGAGGTGTTCGTCTGCCTCGCCTTCCTCGGCATGGCGAATGGCTGCGCGCATCTGCTGTTCTCCCGCGCCTTCGCCATCGCGCCGGTCTCGGCTCTCGCGCCCTATGAATACACCACGCTGCTGTGGGGCGGGGTGCTGGGCTTCCTGATCTGGGCGGAGGTGCCGGCCTGGAACACGGTGGCGGGCGCCGTCGTCGTCATCGCGGCCGGGCTGTACAACCTGCACCGCGAACAGGTGCGGCGGCGCGAGGATCGCGCGGCGGGGCTCCGGTAGTGGCCCTCAGGCACGACCCCAAGCGCGGCATGACCTTCATGCTGCTGGCCTGCGCGCTGTTCGCGGCGATGAGCGTGCTGGTGAAGGAACTCGCCGGGCGCATTCCCTTCACCGAGCAGATGTTCTTCCGCAGCGCCTTCGCCCTGCCGGTGGTGATGATCATCGTCCTGCGCCTGACCGGCCTGCGCGGCGACATCGCGGGCGTGCTGCGGACGAAGCGCTTCCCAGCGCATGTGCTGCGGGCGCTGTCGGGCACGGCGGCGCAGGCCTGTTCCTTCTATGCGCTGACGCTGCTGCCGCTGGCCGAGCACACCGCGCTGACCAACACCACGCCGCTGTTCGTCACGCTGCTGTCGATCCCGCTGCTGGGCGAGAAGGTCGGCATCCATCGGGGTGGCGCGGTGCTGGTGGGCTTCCTCGGCATCCTCGTCATCGCGCTGGGGCAGGGCGCCTTCACCGGGGATTTCGGCGGTGCGGCGCGCTGGGGGATGATCGCGGCGGTGGCGCATGGGATGTTCTCGGCGGGCACCACCATGCTGGTGCGGACGCTGTCGGGCAGCGAATCCTCGGCCACGATCGTGCTGTGGCAATCGCTGCTGATGACCTTCTTCACGCTGTTCGCCATGCCCTTCGCCTGGGTCTGGCCGGGGCCGTCCGACCTGGTGCTGCTGATCCTGATCGGGCTGATCGGCGGCGCCGCGCAGGTGCTGCTGACGGAGGCCTGGGCCAGCGCGCAGGTGTCGTTCCTGGCGCCCTATTCCTATTCGTCGCTGCTGTGGGCGGTGCTGTTCGGCTGGGCCGCCTTCGGCGACGTGCCGGGCGTCTCGACGCTGGCCGGCGCGGCGTTGATCGTGGTGGCGAGCCTGTACATCATGCGGCGCGAAATCCTGCTGGGGCGCAAGAAGCGATGAGCCTTCCTTTCCTGCGCGAGGACGCGCTGCCGGTGGGCGTGGTGCAGCCGGTGGCGCCGGGCGTGCGGCGCATCCTGTGCGGCAATCCGGGGCCCTTCACCTGGCGGGGCACGAACACGTATCTGATCGGGCAGGGCCGCGTGGCGGTGCTGGACCCGGGGCCGGTGGATGCGGCGCATCTGGAGGCCATCCTGCGCGCCACGGAAGGCGAGGCGATCAGCCACATCCTGGTCAGCCATACGCACCGGGATCATTCGCCCGGCGTCGCCGCCTTGCAGGATGCGACCGGTGCGCCGAGCCACGGCTTCGGCCCGCACATGACCCCGCCGGACCAGGGCGGCGAGGGCGGCGACCACGGCTTCACGCCGGATGTGACGCTGGCGGATGGCACGGTGCTGGAGGAATTCGGCCTGCACGCCATCCACACGCCCGGCCACTGCGCAAACCATCTGTGCCTGGCGCGGGAGGACGGCGTGGTGTTCAGCGCCGACCATGTGATGAGCTGGTCCACCACCGTGGTCAGCCCGCCGGATGGCGACATGGCAGCCTACATGGAATCACTCGCCAAGCTGGCGCGGCGGGAGTCGCATCTGTACCTGCCCGGCCACGGCCCGCCCCTGCCGAACCCCGCGCGCTTCGTCGCGGCGCTGGCGGCGCATCGTCTCGAACGCGAGGCGAAGGTGCTGGACGCGCTGCGGGCGGCGCGACGTGCGACGGCGCTGGAACTGGTGCCGGCGGTCTATGGCCCGGTGCTGGAGATGAGGCTGGTGCCGGCCGCGGCGCGCAGCCTGCTGGCGCATCTCATCAAGCTGGAGGCCGAGGGTGCGGCGGCGCGGGATGGGGAGGCGTTCGAGCCGCGCTGAGCTACTCGTCGCTCATCCGGTTGTCGTTGCCGCGATAGACGATCTTGGGCCGGCTGGTGCGCTGGTCCGGCGGCACCGTCAGCCATTCCGCGAACTCGTTGAGGATCATCGCCGTGATGTCGGCGAGCTTCGCCGCGCGTGCCTGGGCCAGGGGATACCAGGCCAGCCCTTCCAACTCGCCGGAGCCGCTGATCTCACCCCGCACGAAGTCCGCCGGCGCGATCAGGAAGCGCGCGTCGAAGCGCATGCTGCGCCGCGTCGGCGTCACGGCGCGGCACAGGTAGTCGAGCGGCGCGAGGTCGGCGAGCAGGCGTTCGCCTTGGCGGTCGCCGAGCAGCAGGCCGGTTTCCTCGAACAACTCGCGCACTGCGGCGACGCCGAGCGCGCGGGCGAGGGAGGGTGGCGCGCGATGCGCCAGCAGGGCCAGCGTCTCCGGCTTCAATTCGGACAGCACGCGCACGCGGTGGTCGCCGCGGTCGACACGGCCGCCGGGGAAGACCAGCACGCTCGGCATGAATTTGTGCTTGGCGTGGCGCATGCCCATCAGGATCTCGGGCTCGCCGGAGCCTTGCCGCCAGACGATCAGGCTGGCGGCGTGGCGCGGTTTCACCGCGCGCTTGCGCGGCGCCGGGACCAGGTCGCCGGTGCCGCCGGGGTTGTCGGCGGTTGCGTCAGCCAAGGTGGATGCCCCGGCTGGCGAGCCATTCACGGAAGTTCGCCCGCTCCGGGACCGAAAGCTGGCGGGCGGCGTTGTCCGACCAGGTGCAGCCTTCCGGCTTCGGGCCGTGGACATTCGGGTAGCGTGGCTTGCCGGGCGGGCGCAGCGCGTCATAGGCGGGCAGCGCGGTGGCCAAGCCGCTGTCGTCATAGGTCTCGCGGTGCACGACGACGGCAGGCGGCAGGCGTGGCGAGGTCTCGTTGCGCGCGGCGGGGAAGCCGAGCGTCAGGCCGGCGAGCGGGAACACCCCTTCCGGCAGGCCGAACAGCTTCGCCACCAGGCCGAGGTTGTTGCGGACATAGGAGATCGGGCAGGTGCCGAGGCCCACCGCCTCCGCCGCCATGACGCAGAAGCCGAGCGCCAGGGCGGCATCGGCGGAGGCGTTCAGGAAGGTGTCGATGCTGTCATTGGCGTGGACGCGGCCGTGCTGCGCGCAGAGCTGCCGGCCGCGGCGGATGTCGCCGCAGAACAGCAGCAGGATGGGTGCTTCCTTGATCCACGGCATGGTGCCGATGGCATCCGCCACGGCGGCGATCTTTGCCGGGTCGCGGGTGACCAGGATGGAGTATTGCTGCAGGTCGGATTTCGCGGGCGCCGATTGCGCGCCGGCCAGCACCGCGTCCAGCAGCGCGTCCGGCACCGGGTCCGGCCGGTAGCGGCGGGTCACGCGGCGGTCCAGCAGCATGGCGAGGCCCGCGGGGATTTCGGGCGGCGAAAAGGGCAGCGCGCCGTAGCGGGCGCGGATCAGGGCTTCGGCATCCATGGGGCGGCAGCCTGCCACGAGGTTCAAAGACGCACCACCCAGGCATCGGCGACGGTCACGCCCTCTCCCGGGCGGCCGACGATCAGCGGGTTGATCTCCGCCTCCGCGATGCCGGTCAGGCGGGAGACGGCGACGATGGCGGCGGCCAGCGCATCCAGGTCGCCCTTCGGCAGGTTACGCCAGCCGGTCAGCGGCTTCAGCGCGCGGACCTCAGAAATCATGGCGTGGGCTTCGGGAAGATCGACCGGTGCCAGGCGCAGCGCCACGTCGCGATGCAGTTCGGACAGCACGCCGCCGGCGCCGAGCAGCACCACGGGGCCGACTTCCGGATCCTGTCGGAAACCGAGGATCGCCTCCGCCAGGCCCTTCGCCATGGGCTGCACCAGCAGGCCGGTGATGCGGGCGCCGGGGGCCGCGGAGGTGACGCGGGCGCGCATGGCGGCGGCGGCCTCGCGCAGCGCGGCCTCGTTCGGGATGTTCAGGGCGACGCCGCCGACCTCCGTCTTGTGGGCGAGGTCCGGCGAGAGGATCTTCAGGGCGACGGGGTAGCGCAGGCCGTCCGGTGGCTTGTCCTGCATGATGGCGAAGGGGGAGGCGAGGCCGAGGGTGGCGAAGACCTCCCGCGCATCGGCCTCGTCGGGGTAGTCGGGCAGCGCGATGGTGGGGGGCGTGGTGGCCGGGATCTCGCGCGGGGCCTGCCAGTTGCAGAAGGCGTTGATGCAGTCGGCCGCGGATTCGGCGGTGCGGAAGGCGGCGATGCCGGATTCCGCCAGCAGGCGAAGCGATGCTTCCGCCTGTGGGGCGAGGAAGGCGGCGACGGGCTTGCCCGGCGCCTTGGCGCCCTCGACGATGCCGCCGACGGCGTCCTTCGGGCGGAACTGCGCGGAGCTGCCGACGACGGCGAGCACCAAATCCGTGTCCTTCGCCGCCCGCAGCGCATCGAGCGCGCCCATGACACGATCGGGCCGCGTGCCGGCCAGCGTCATGTCGAGCAGTCGCGAATGGGCGTAGAGGCTGGCGGCCTCCAGCTTCGCGGCAGCGGCCGCATCCGGCTTGCGCGCCTCGATGCCCAGCACGCCGAGCGCATCGACGGCAAGTGCGCCGCCGCCGCCCGTCGTGGTCATCACGCTGACGGCGCGGTGGCTACGCGCGGGCGGACGGCGGCCGGCGACCAGCAGCGGCAGTTCCAGCAGGGCCTCCAGCATCGTCACGCGCAGGATGCCGTGGGCGCGGAAGAAGGCCTCCGCCGCCGCGTCGCTGCCGGCGAGCGCGCCGGTGTGGCTGGTGGCGAGTTCGGCGCCGAAGGGGCTGCGGCCGAGCTTCAGCGCGACGATCGGCTTGCCGAGGTCGCGCGCCTTGCGGGCGGCGGCGGCGAGTTGTCCGGGCGCGCGGATTGCCTCCAGGAACAGCGCGACGACATCGACCTGCGGGTCGTCGAGCAGCAGGGAGGCGATCTCGCCCGCCGTCAGGTCGGCCTCGTTGCCGGTGCCGATGAGGTGGGAGAAGCCGAGGCCGCGCGCCGCGCCACGCGACAGCAGCGCGCCCATCATGGAACCGGATTGCGAGACCAGCGCGACGCGACCCGACGGCAGCGCCTCGGCTTCCAGGGCCGCGTTGGTGGTCAGCGCAGTGCGGGCGTGCAGGTTGACGATGCCCATGGAATTGGGGCCGAGCAGGCGGACGCCACCAGCCTGCGCGGCGGCGAGGACGCGCGCCTGGAGGGCGGCACCCTGCGGCCCGGCTTCCGCGAAGCCATCGGCCAGGATGCAGGCGACGGGGATGCCGCGGGCGGCGACGGCAGCGACCTGCGCCTCGACATTGTCGGTGCCGAGCAGGATGTAGGCGAAGTCGATCTCGCCGGGGATGTCGGCGAGGGTGGCGTAGGCACGCTCGCCCAGCACCTCCGCCGCGCGTGGGTTCACCGGGAACAACTCGCCCGCAAAGCCGTGGCGGCGCAGGTAGCGCTGCGGGCGGGCCGTCAGGCGCTGCTCGTCGGCGGAGGCGCCGATGAGGGCGATGCGGCGCGGGTTCAGCAGCGCCTGGTTCAGTAGCGTTGGGGCGAGCGGCGTCACTTCGGCGGCCGTTGCGAGAAGCTGCGGCCGAAGACACCCTCCGCGATGCGATTCTTCATCATCTCCAGGCTGCCGCCGGCGATCATCCAGCCGCGCGTCTTGCGGACGCAGTATTCGATCAACAGGTCCTGGCTGTAGCCGGTGCCGCCCATGATCTGCATGGATTCGTTCGAGGCCATCCAGCCGGCCTGGTTGCAGGCATACTTGGCCAGCGCCACGTCCTGCGGATCGGGCAGCCCGTCCTTCGCGCGGACGGCGGCGCGGTACAGCAGGAGCTGGGCGCTATCGAGCGCCACGCGCATTTCCGCGAACTTCCATTGCAGCCCCTGAAATTCCATCAGCGCGCGGCCGAACTGCCTGCGCTGTTCGGCATGTGCGCGGGCCTGGCGGAAGCAGTATTCGCCGAGCGCGAGGGCGCGGGTGGTGTTGCCGGCGCGTTCCACGTTGAAGCCGGCGATCTGCTTGCGGAAGCCGCCCTCGCCCAGCAGCACGTTCTCCGCCGGGATGAAGACGTTGTCGAAATATAGCGCGCACCAGGTCTCGCCGTTCATGTAGCGGCTGGGCTGGCCGAGGCGAAAGCCTTCCATGCCGCGCTCGACGATGACGCTGCCGATGCCGTTCACGCCGGGTCCGAAGCGGCAGTAGATGACGAAGACGCCGGCGTCTTCCGTGTTGGAGGTGAACACCTTGCCGCCATTGAGGCGAAAGCCGTTGCCGTCCTTCGTGCAGGTGGTCTTCAGGTCAGTCAGCGCGCTGCCGGCATCGGGTTCGGTCATGCCGACGGCCGCGATGGTTTCGCCCTTCAGAAGCGGCGTGAAGAAGCGTTCCTTCTGGCCAGGCGTCGCGTATTCGGCAAACGTTCGAAAGGCGCCGAAATTGCCGGCCTGGAGCACGTCGGCGCTGCGCGGGCAGACATAGGCGATCTGTTCCATCGCCAGCACCGCGTCGAACAGCGTGCCGCCCTGGCCGCCGTCTTCCTCCGGCACCATGATGCCGAACAGGCCGTTCTCCGCCATCAGCTTGGCGACATCCCAGGGGAAGCGCTCGTCATGCGCGCGCGGCAGGGCGTCCTTGGCCAGATGCGCTTCCGCGAAGCGGCGCACGCTGTCCTGGAAGGCGACCTGTTCCTCGGTGAGGGAGAAATCCATCAGACGGGGTCCCAACCGAAGACGTCGCCGCTGCGATCCAACGGCTGGAAGTTGGAGCGGAAGGCGGGCAGGGCGGTCTCGGCGATGGATTCCGGCGTCCAGCCCTCGCCGCGATGGGCGCTGCGGATCGGGCGCGGGTGGCTGAACAGGAACAGCTCGTTGTGACGGGCCGCGAAGATCTGGCCGGTGACGGCCTTGGCGGCATCGGAGGCCAGGAAGACGGCCAGCGGTGCGTTCTTCTCCGGCGTCATCTGCTGCATCCGCGCGACGCGCGCCTTCTCGGCCTCCGTGGTGGCGGGGATGGAACTGGTCATGCGCGACCAGGCGAAGGGCGCGATGCAGTTGGACCGCACGCCGAAGCGCTGCATGTCCAGCGCGATGGACTTCGACAGGGCCGCCACGCCCAGCTTCGCGGCGGAGTAGTTTGCTTGCCCGAAGTTGCCGATGAGGCCGGAGGTCGAGGTCATGTGGACATAGGCGCCGCTGCCCTGCTTCCGGAAATGCTCCGCCGCGGCACGCGAGACGAAGAAGGATCCGTTGAGGTGGACGCCGATGACGGTCAGCCATTCCTCCGGCGACATCTTGTGGAAAATCTGGTCGCGGAGGATGCCGGCATTGTTCACGACGATGTCGATGCGCCCGTAGGTGTCCACCGCCTGCGCCACGATGCGCTGCGCGCTGGACCAATCCGCCACGCCGTCCGTGTTCACCACCGCCTTACCGCCGCGCTGGGCAATGATGGCGACGGTCTGCTCGCCGGGGGTTGCGCTGGTCGGGCCCTCGCCGGTCAGGCTGGCGCCGATGTCGTTGACCACGACGGAGGCACCGGCCAGCGCCATGGCCAGCGCGATCTCCCGCCCGATGCCGCCACCGGCCCCGGTGACGACGGCAACCTTGCCTTCGAGCATCATCTTCCCTGCCTCCCGCTTGCGCATCTGCGTTCTAATGCGGTGCGATCGCAGCGTGAAGCCGGGTTGCCGCATCCTGTCATGCGCCTAGACTGATGCGGAGGTGCAAGGGAGGACGCACATTGGCCTTTGTGGAGCTGGACGGCGTCGGCATGACCTTTCGCGGCCGCACCGGGGCCTATGAGGCGGTGCGGGACTTCAACCTGGAGTTGGCGGAGGGCGAGTTCTTCTGCCTGCTCGGCACTTCCGGCTGCGGCAAGACCACGGTGATGAACATGCTGGCCGGCTTCGACGCGCCGACCGCCGGCCGAATCACGCTGGAAGGCCGCCCGGTGCGCGGGCCCGGTGCGGATCGCGGCGTGGTCTTCCAGGGGCATGACAGCCTGTATGACTGGCTGACGGCGCGCGACAACATCGCCTTCGGCCTGCGGCTGCGCGGCATGGGCCGGCGCGACCGGCGCGAGGTGGCGGACCGTTTCCTGGACATGGTGGGGCTGACGGGGCAGGGGGCGAAGCATCCCTCGGAATTGTCGGGCGGCATGAAGCAGCGCATCCAGATCGCGCGGGCGCTGGCGAATGATCCGCACATGCTGCTGATGGACGAGCCCTTCGGCGCGCTGGACGCGATGACGCGCGCGGTGCTGCAAACCGAGCTTTCGCGGATCTGGTCTGAGAATCGTAAGACCGTCTTGTTCATCACGCATGACATCGAGGAGGCCTGCGCGCTGGCGACGCGGGTCGGCGTGATGAAGCGCGGGCCGGGCGGGACGCTGAAGGCGGTGGTGCCAGTTGACCTGCCGTATCCGCGGGACCGCACCTCGGACGCCTTCATGGCCAGCTTCCGCCAGGTGCATGCGCTGATCCATGAGGAGATCCATCCGCATGCATAGCCGCACCGCCACCGTCGCCGGCTACGTCATCGGCTTCGCGCTGCTGTTCCTGATCTGGCACCTGGCTTCCGTCTTCATTGTGCGGTCGGTGCTGTTTCCCTCGCCGATCCCGGTGTTCGAGCGCGGATGGGTCCTGATCGAGGATGCGTTGCTGCAGGAAGCCATCGTGGCCTCCATGCGGCGCATCATTCAGGGCTTCCTGCTGGGCAGCGCCATTGGCATACCCATCGGGCTTGCCATCGGCAGCTTCCGGCTGGTGCGGTTGCTGCTGGAACCTTGGACGGAATTCTTCCGCTTCATACCAGCCGTCGCGATGATCACCGTCTCCGTCATCTGGTTCGGCATCGGGGAGGAGAGCAAGATCTTCCTGATTGCGTATACCACCGTATTCGTCGTGGTGATCGCGACGGCGGCCGGTGTCGGTGCGGTGGGGCGGGACAAGATCCGCGCGGCGCAGTGCCTCGGCGCCAGCCGCTTGCAGGTGTTCGCGCTGGTCGCGCTGCCGGCGACGGTGCCCTACATCCTGACGGGGATGCGGCTTGCCATGGCGAACGCCTTCGTCACCATCGTGGCGGCGGAACTGGTTGCCTCCAACGACGGGCTCGGCAAGATGCTGTGGGATGCGCGGCTGTTCATGCAGGTGGAAGACATCTTCGTCGCGCTGATCTCGCTCGGCCTGCTCGGCTTTGCGACCGACCGGGTGTTTCGCCTGTTGATTCGCGCCTTCGCCGGGCGCTTCAATCCGACCATGTGACGAACAGGGAGAACCAACATGCTTCGCCGTAACCTGCTGGCTGCCGGGGCCACCGTGCTCGCAGCCCCCGCCTTCGCGCAGAACGCGCCGATCAAGATGACGATTGCGACCGGCGTGGACCCGTCCTTCGCGCCCTATTACGTGGCGCGGGAGGGTGGCTTCTTCACGCGCAACGGGCTGGACGTGACGGTGAATACCGGGCCGTCGGGGTCCGCCATGGTGGCCTTCCTGATCGGCAACCAGATCAATTCCGCCTATGGCGCCGAGCAGGCCGGCGTGTCCGCGCACCTGGTCGACCCCAACGTGGTGGCGGTGGCGGAGGGCACGGCGCTGCTGCGCTGGATCAGCGTGCTCGGCCGCAACATCGAGAACATGGAGGGCCTGAAGGGCAAGAAGGTCGGCGTTGCCCGCGGTACCGGCAGCGAGACCTTCTGGCTGTCCGTCGTCTCCAAGCTCAACCTGAACCCGGCCGATTATACCATCGTCAATGTCGAGGCGCCGGAGATGGTGGCGGCGCTGGAGCGTGGCAACATCGACGCCTTCGCGGTGTGGGAGCCCTGGCCGACACGCGCCATGCGCGCCATCCCGAACACCAAGATCCTGGTCTCCAACGAGCAGATCCAGATCGTCCGCAACTTCGTCTACATGAACAAGGCCTGGGCGCAGTCCAACACCGAGGCGACGACGCGGCTGATGCGGTCCCTGGTCCAGGCGCAGGAATACATCGCCAGCAACCCGACCGAGGCGGCGGCCCAGGTCGCGCGGTTCCTGCGGCAGGACCGCGCCTTCATCGCCGAGCTGATGACGAAGGTGGAGTACAAGATGAACCTGACGCCGGACAGCGTCGGCAACATCCAGCTCGCCATCGATCAGCTGCGCGGCATGAACCGGCTGTCGAAGGAGGTGACGCCGGCGGAGGTGATCTGGAAGGACCCGCTGGCTGCCGCGGCGCCGGGCCGGGTGATGATCTGAGCGAAGCGGAGGGGGCCTGTGCCCCCTCCGCCTACTTCTCGGCGGCGGCGATGATGCCGCCGGCCAGGCTGGCCGGGATGCGGTTGGTCCAGCGGCCGCAATCCACCTGCGTGACGAAATCCAGCACCGCGCGGTTGAAGGCGTCCGGATCCTCCAGGTTCATGGTGTGGCCGCATTTCGGCATGACCAGCAGCGCGCTGCTTTTGATGGTGCGCTTGAGGTAGAGGCTGGCCTCCAGCGTCGGGTCATCCTCGTCGCCGGCGATCACCAGCGTCGGCACCGTCATGGCGCGGAACTGGGCTTCCAGGTCGAACAGGCTGGGGCGGCGGCGCTGCACGCCGTTCATCGTCAGCGCGGAGCCCTCGGTGCTGTGCTCGCAGAGCTGCTGTTGGAACTCGGCGTAGCCACGGGGATCCTTTTCCTCGAACACCAGGCGGGTCGGGCCGCGGCTGTAGGTCAGGCCGAACCTGTCCATGCCCTCGGCGCGGATGCGGGCGATGGCAGCGTCGGTTTCCGCATGGAACTGGGCGGTCTTGCCGGGGGCGGCGCCATAGCCGACGCCGGCGGCGACCAGGCTGCGGGCGAGGCCGGCGTGGCGCAGGCCGAGGTGCAGCGTGGCGAAGCCGCCCATGGACAGGCCGACGACATGGCTCGGGCCGAGGCCGAGGCCCTGGATGACGGCAGCGATGTCGTCCGTCGCGCGGTCCTGGCTGTATTTGGCGGGGTCGCTCGGGACCTCCGAGGGCGGATAGCCGCGCGCGGCATAGGCGATGCAGCGGTAACGGCGCGAGAAGAAGCGCAGCTGCGGCTCCCAGGACCGGTGGTCGCCGGCATATTCATGGACGAACACTATGGGCGTGCCGGACCCGGCTTCCTCATAGTGCAGGCTGACCCCGTCATCGGCGCGCAAGGTCGGCATGGATTGTTCCCGGTGTAGTTTGCAGGATCGTGCCGCCCGAATCCCGCCGCGGCAACCCGCCGGGCGCCTTGACACTTCGGGGGGGCGAGCGCATCTGCAATCCGGACCTCGCTGGTCCCCTATCCAGGCCAAGGGAGCATTTTCCGCGTGTTGCGGGTCTCGAAATTCACCGACTACGCCGTGGTGGTGCTGTCCCGGCTGGAGGCGGAGGGCGGGGTGCAGACCGCGCCTGGCCTCGCCGCCGGTACCGGCATCGCTGAGCCCACGGTGGCCAAGGTGCTGAAGATGCTGGCCCAGGCCGGGCTGGTGGAGGGCCTGCGGGGTGCCCGTGGCGGCTACCGCCTGCTGCGGCCGCTGGACAGCCTGGGGCTGTCCGAGGTGATCGTGGCAATGGATGGGCCGATTGCGCTAACCGCCTGCGTCGATGGCGGCTTTGGACTTTGCGAGGCGGAGAACACCTGCCCTGTCCGTGGCCGCTGGGACCCGGTGAATGCCGCGATCCGCGGTGCGCTGTCCGCCATCATGGTCAGCGAGATCGCCTCTCCGCTTCCGGCCCGTCGTGCCGTGCCTGTCCTCGTCGCCGAGTAGGATATACCAAGATGGCAGCCGTTACCGAAACCATCGAAGCCGTACAGGCCGTCGCGGACTCCGGCTACAAGTGGGGTTTCGAGACCGACATCGAGATGGACTTCGCGCCGAAGGGGTTGAACGAGGACATCGTTCGCTTCATCAGCGCGAAGAAGAAGGAGCCCGCCTGGCTGCTGGACTGGCGGCTGAAGGCGTATCGCCATTGGCTGACCATGGAAGTGCCGCACTGGGCCGCCGTCAGCCATCCGCCGATCGATTTCCAGGACGCGTTCTATTATGCGGCACCGAAGCAGGGCCCGAAGTCGCTGGACGAGGTCGATCCGGAGCTTCTGAAGACCTACGCCAAGCTCGGCATTCCGCTGAAGGAACAGGCGATCCTCGCGGGTGTCGAGGGCGCGGGCGATACGCCGGCGGAAGGGCGGATGCCGGTTGCCGTCGATGCGGTGTTCGACAGCGTCTCCGTCGCCACATCCTACAAGGAGCGGCTGGCGAAGGACGGGATCGTGTTCTGCGCGATCAGCGAGGCGGTGCACACGCATCCGGAGCTGATCAAGCAATACCTCGGCTCCGTCGTGCCACAGGGCGACAACTACTATGCGGCGCTGAACAGCGCGGTCTTCACGGATGGCAGCTTCGTCTACATCCCGAAGGGCGTGCGCTGCCCGATGGAGCTGTCCACCTATTTCCGCATCAACGCGAAGAGCACGGGCCAGTTCGAGCGCACGCTGATCATCGCGGACGAGGGCAGCACGGTCAGCTACCTCGAAGGCTGTACCGCGCCGATGCGCGACGAGAACCAGCTGCATGCGGCGGTGGTGGAACTGGTGGCGCTGGACGATGCCAGCATCAAGTACAGCACGGTGCAGAACTGGTACCCCGGCGATGCCGAGGGCAAGGGCGGCATCTACAACTTCGTCACCAAGCGGGCGGCCTGCCGCGGCAAGCGCAGCAAGGTGTCCTGGACGCAGGTGGAGACCGGTTCGGCCATCACCTGGAAGTATCCGTCCTGCCTGCTGATCGGTGACGACAGCGTCGGCGAGTTCTATTCGGTGGCGATCACCAACAACCGCCAGCAGGCGGATACCGGCACCAAGATGTTCCACATTGGCGCGCGCACGCGCAGCACGATCGTGAGCAAGGGCATCTCCGCCGGGCGTGGCCAGAACACCTATCGTGGCCTGGTGAAGATCAGCCCGAAGGCGGCCGGCGCGCGCAACTTCACGCAGTGCGACAGCCTGCTGATCGGCGACCAGTGCGGGGCGCATACCGTGCCCTACATCGAGAATCGCTGCATGACGGCGAAGGTGGAGCATGAGGCGACGACCAGCCGGATCGCGGAGGACCAGCTGTTCTACTGCCGGTCCCGCGGCCTGACGCAGGAAGACGCCGTCGGCATGATCGTCAACGGCTTCTGCCGCGAGGTGCTGAAGGAGTTGCCGATGGAATTCGCGGTGGAAGCGCAGAAGCTGCTGCAGATCAGTCTTGAAGGATCGGTGGGTTAATCATGTTGAAGATTGAAAATCTGCACGCGACGGTCGATGGCAAGCAGATCCTCAACGGTGTCAACCTGACCATTCCGGCGGGTGAGGTCCATGCGATCATGGGGCCGAACGGCTCCGGCAAGTCCACGCTGTCCTACGTGCTGGCGGGCCGCGACGGCTATGAGGTGACGGAAGGCTCCGTCACCTTCGGCGACGTCGACCTGCTGGCGATGGAGCCGGAGGAGCGCGCCGTGGCCGGCGTGTTCCTCGCCTTCCAGGCGCCGGTCGAGCTGCCGGGCGTGGGCAACGCCAACTTCCTGCGCACGGCGCTGAACGCGGTGCGCCGCGCGAAGGGCGAGGGCGAGATCGACGCGATGCAGTTCCTCAAGCTGGCGCGCGCCCGCATGAAGGTGCTGAACATGTCGGACGACATGCTGAAGCGGCCGGTGAATGTCGGCTTCTCCGGCGGCGAGAAGAAGCGCAACGAGATGCTGCAGATGGCGCTGCTGTCGCCGCGGCTTGCGCTGCTGGACGAGACCGACAGCGGGCTCGACATCGATGCGCTGAAGCTGGTGTCGGATACGGTGAACAGCCTGCGCGGGCCGGACTTCTCCGCGCTGGTCATCACCCACTACCAGCGGCTGCTGAACCACATCGTGCCGGATGCGGTGCACGTCCTGTCGGGCGGCCGCATCATCAAGTCCGGTGGGCCGGAACTGGCGCAGGAGCTGGAGAAGTCCGGCTACGGCGCGATCCAGGCGGCCGCCGCATGACCGCCGTGACCAGCACCGGGCCCGCCGCCTTCCTCGGGCGGCATGAGGGGTTGCGCGGCCGGATGCCCGGCGCATCCCTGCCTTGGGTGGAGGCGCTGCGTGGGCGCAGCGCGGAGGCCTTCCGCGCGCAGGGTTTCCCGACGCGGCGCGTCGAGGCGTGGAAGTACACCGACCTCGCGCCGGTTTCCGCCACCGTGTTCGGCGAGCCGCTGACCGGCGTGGACGATGCGCTGGCGCTGCCGCTGGCGACGCGGCCGCGGGCGGTGTTCATCGATGGGCGGTTCCGCGCGGATCTCTCGACTTTGGAGGGGCTGTCCTACACGGCGGAGAACCTCGCCTGGGCACTGCCCGAGCTTGAGCAGCGCCTGGGTGCGCTGGCACGGCCGGAGGAGCATTCGCTGGCGGCGCTGAACGGGATGCTGTTCGAGGATGGTCTGGTCATCACCGTGCCGGATGGCGTCGCGGCCGGCGTGCTGGAACTGGTGTCCTTCGCCACCGAGAGCGATCGCGCGCCGGCCTTCCATCCGCGCCACCTGGTGCGGCTGGGGGCCGGTGCCTCGTTGACGCTGGTGGAGACGGCGGCGGGCCCGACCCGCGCGCGCTACCTGCACAATCCGGTCTTCGAGATCGAGGTGGCCGAGAGGGCGCGGATGAGCCACGGCCGGCTGCAGCAGGAGGGGCGGGAGGCGTTCTTCCTGTCCACCGTCTATGCCCGCGTGCAGGCCGGCGGCACCTACGACAACTTCACGCTGAACGCCGGCGCGAAGCTGGCGCGCAACGAGATTCATGTGGCGCTGTGCGGCCCGAAGGCCGAATGCCACATGAACGGCGCGCAGCTTCTGGCCGATGGGCAGCATGCGGATACGACGACGGCACTGGACCATGCGGCGCCGGATTGCTCGTCCCGCCAGACCTACAAGACGGTGTTGTCCGGCAAGTCCCGCGGCGTGTTCCAGGGCAAGATCCTGGTGCGGCAGGTGGCGCAGAAGACGGATGGCTACCAGATGAACCAGGCGCTGCTGCTGTCCCCGGAAGCGGAGATCGACAGCAAGCCGCAGCTGGAAATCTACGCCGACGACGTGAAGTGCAGCCACGGCGCCACGGTGGGCGAGCTGGACGCGGAGCAGATCTTCTTCCTGCGCTCCCGCGGCATTCCGCTGGAACAGGCGCGCGCCATCCTGGTCGAGGCCTTCCTGGTCGAGGCGGTGGACGCCGTCGCCGACGAACATATCCGCGAGGCGCTGTCGGGTGCCGTCACCGGCTGGTGGCAGCGCCAGGGCATCGCCGGCGGGATCGAGGCCGCGTGATGGACGGGCACATGTCGCCGCCGCTGAACCTGGACCGGGTGCGGGCGGATTTTCCGATCCTGTCGGAGACCGTGCGCGGCAAGCCCTTCACCTTCCTCGACAGCGGCGCCTCGGCGCAGAAGCCGCGGCAGGTGATCGGGGCGATGGTGCGGATGATGGAGACGGCCTACGCCAACGTCCATCGCGGCGCCTACCACATGAGCGAGCAGGCGACCGAGGCGTATGAAGCCGCGCGCGGCGCCGTCGCCGCGTTCCTGAATGCCGGCGATGTCCGGGAGATCATCTTCACCGGCAGCAGCACCAACGCCATCAACCTGGTGGCGCACAGCTATGGCCGCGGCGTGCTGAAGCCGGGCCAGGCAGTGGTGATCTCCGAGATGGAGCATCACGCCAACATCGTGCCGTGGCAGATGCTGCGCGACGCGCATGGGGTGGAGCTGCGCGTGGCGCGGATCACCGATGCCGGGGAGCTGGACCTCGACGACCTCGCGGCGAAGCTGGCCGATGGCAAGGTCGGGCTGGTCGCGATCACGCATATGTCCAATGTGCTCGGGACGGTGACGCCGGCGGCGCAGATCGCGCGCATGGCGCATGAGACCGGCGCGAAGGTGCTGTTCGACGGCAGCCAGGCGGCGGTGCACCGGCGCGTGGACGTGCGCGAGATCGATGCGGATTTCTACGTCTTCACCGGGCACAAGCTGTACGGCCCGACCGGCATCGGCGTGCTGTATGCCAAGGGTGAATTGCAGCAGGCGATGCCGCCCTTCCTGGGTGGCGGCGACATGATCGCCGAAGTGTCTTTCGAACGATCCGTCTGGGCGCCCTACCCGGCAAAATTCGAGGCCGGGACGCCCCCGATCATCGAGGCGATCGGCCTGCACGCCGCGATCGACTACGTGAACGGCATCGGCATGGCGGCGATCGAGGCGCATGAGCGGGCGCTGGTGGACCGGGCCATGGCGAGGCTGCCGCAGATCGAGGGCGTGACGCTGCTCGGCCGTGCGCAGGACCGTGGCGGCGTCTTCGCCTTCGCCATCGACGCGGCCCATGCGCATGACGTGGCGACGCTGCTGGACCGCGCCGGCATCGCGGTGCGTTCCGGCCGCCACTGCGCCGAGCCGCTGCATGCGCGCTTCGATGTCGAGAGCACCTGCCGCGCCTCCTTCGGGCTCTACACCACGCCGGCGGAGGTCGACCTGCTGGCCGATGCGCTGGGCCAGGCGCGGGAGTTCTTCCGATGAGCGGTGGCCTGTTCGACGACCTGCGCGACCTGTACCAGGAGGTCATCCTGGATCACGGCCGCAAGCCGCGGAATTTCAAGCGGCTGGAGGATGCGGACCGGACCGCGCGCGGGGACAACCCGATGTGCGGCGACCGCATGGAATTGTTCGTAAAGCTGGCACCGGATGGCCATATCGAGGATGCGGCCTTCCAGGGTCGCGGCTGCGCGATCTCGATGGCCAGCGCTTCGCTGATGACGGACACGGTCAAGGGCAAGACGCAGGCGCAGGCGCGGCTGATGGGCGAGAACTTCCGGGCGCTGGCCATGACGGGCGTGTGCCCGGACTGCGGCGGGGAGATTGCGGAGGACATGGAGCGCCTGGCGCCACTGTCGGGCGTGCATGACTTTCCGAGCCGGGTGAAATGCGCGACCCTTGCCTGGCATACGCTGAACGCCGCCCTCGATGGCGGCGCGAAGGAGGCGAGCAGTGAGTGAAGCGCCCGCGCCGGTGCACGGCGCCTGGACCCCGGAAGGTGGCACCGAGCCACCCGTGCGGGTCAACGAGGATGCGGTGATCTCGGTCCTCAAGACCGTGTTCGACCCGGAAATCCCGGTCGACATCTACGAACTCGGCCTGATCTACGCCGTCGAGATCGGCGACGAGGGCCATGTGAAGGTGGAGATGACGCTGACCACGCCGTCCTGCCCCTCGGCGCAGGAACTGCCGCAGCAGGCGGAGGAGGCGGTGCGCGCCGTGCCCGGCGTCACCGATGTCACCGTCGAAGTGGTCTGGGACCCGCCCTGGGATCCGGGCCGGATGAGCGAAGACGCGCGCCTCGCGCTGAACATGTACTGAAGGGGGATGCCCCGATGAGCACCACCACCGCACCCCGCCCGAAGCGTGCCCTGCCGCCGCTGATGGGACTTTCGGACGCCGCGGCCGAACGACTGCGCGCGCTGTACGCCGCGGGCGAGGCCAGTGGGGAAGCTGGCAAGACGCTGCGCATCGCGGTGAAGACGAAGGGCTGCTCCGGCATGGCCTACGACCTGTCCTGGGTCGATGGGCCGGGACCGGGCGACGAGGTCGTGACGGACAAGGGCGTTACTGTCGTCGTCGACCGCAAGGCGACGCTGTTCCTGATCGGCACGGTGATGGACTACGAGGTGAAGGACATGTCGGCCGGCTTCACCTTCACCAATCCGAATGAGAAGGGCCGCTGCGGCTGCGGCGAGAGTTTCCACGTCTGAAGTTGCTACATCTGACCGGGCTGCCAGTTCAATGATGCAGTCCCGGAAGGCTCCGGGCGGCGCGACACGGGTCGATGCCCGGGACGGGGCCCGCGAGGACAGATGGCCGCATTTGGCGGCGGGACATGGGGCGATCCGCCTGACCTGACAGGCACGGCAGAACTCACCTTCGGTCCGTTCTCGTGGCCACGGCCGCAAGCCGGCGCAATGCGCTGACGGCAATCCGTCGCAAGCACGGCCTCGGCCTCGGCCTCGGCCCCCGGCATCTTTCGGGCCCTTCCGCTGCGACAGGCCTGGTTCACTGGGCATCATGACACTCCTGACAATCAGGTCCGCGTGTGGAGCGTCGCGGACAGGATCTGCACGACTGTCCCGGCAGCGTATTGCCAATGAGAGGCATTCGCAGAAAGGCCCTGTTTGGCAGGCGGCCTTGATCGCCGGCCTGCCCCGATTGCCTGCGCCATCGCAGGACCCGAAACCCGTGATCCGTCAGGCTTGTACCCAATGGCTGCCGAGCCACCCCGAACCACGGACCAGGCCGCCCCGCGCCGGATGCGGTCGTTCTGGCTGAAGCATCCGCACCGTTGGCACTGGGTCAGCGCCGCGCTGTGCCTCGTCGGCATGCTGCTTTGCGCGGCCACGGGCATCACGCTGAACCACGCGGCCGATATCGGCGCCACCCCGGTGGTGTCCACGAGCAGCGCGGTGCTGCCGGATGCGTTGCGGCCGCTGCTGTCGGAGCCGACGGATGAATCGCGCCAAGTCCTGCCGGACCCTGTCCAGGACTGGGTCGTGCGCGAATTCGCGATCAGCGGGGCGCATCGCGCGGCCGAATGGAGTGCCGCCGACATCTCCCTCGCGCTGCCGCGTCCCGGTGGCGATGGCTGGCTCAGCATCGATCGTGAGACCGGCGAGGCGACGGTCGAGGTCACGACGCGCGGCTGGATCGCCTACCTCGACGACCTGCACAAGGGCCGCGACACCGGCCTCGCCTGGCGCTGGTTCATCGATGTCTTCGCCGCGGCCTGCCTGCTGTTCTGCGCCACCGGACTGCTGCGGCTGCACCTGCATGCCGGCGGGCGTCCGGCGACCTGGCCGGTGCCGGGCCTCGGACTCGTGGTGCCGCTGATCCTGGGCAGCCTGTTCATCCACTGACGAGGCCTCCCAGGCGCATCCTGCCCCTTCTCATTGGCCTCACCGCCACGCCGGTCGCGGCGGCCGAGCTTCGCCTCACGCTCGAAATCCCGCGCCTCGCGGTCGCGGAATATCATCGCCCCTACGTCGCGATCTGGATCGAGCATGCGGACCAGCGGGCCGCCGCCACGCTTGCCGTCTGGTACGACATGAAGCTGCTCCGCCGCATGATCTTCCGCCGCCCGACCTGCCGCCCAGCCTGGGGCGAGGGCCGGCCCCGAGGTTCCCCGCGGCCGCCCCGGGGGGCGGGGCGGCCCTCGCTCGATACCGATGACGCGGGCGGCATGGGGGCCGCTCCGCGGCCGCAACCGCAGGCGGCGGCGACCACGCCGGCTGGCGATGGCGCAGACCGCCCGCGGCTTCGCCTGCGCCATCGCGGGGCACCGCATGTGCAGCGCGCATTCCATGACCAGGTCGCCGGTGCCGGGCAGCGTGTCGACGACCTGGAACCCGGCCTTGGCATACAGCGCGATGGCGCCCGCATTGCCCGGCACGACGATCAGGCGCACCCGACAGCAGCCGGGGGTGGCGGCGAGGCCGGCCATGACCCGCGCCAGGATGCTGCGGCCGAGGCCCTTGCCCTGGTGCGAGCGGGCCAGGATGAACCAGCCCAGCCACCAGCAAGTGGTATCGCGGCGGTCCGGATGGACGACGTAGAATCCGACGAGGCGGCCTTCCGCCTGGATGCCGACCAGCGAATGCCAGGGACCCTGGCGAACGGCGCCCAGGATGTCCGGGAGCGGGCCGAGATAGTCTTCGACCTGGGCTGCATCCAGGTCCATCTGGCTGACGAGATCGAGCCGGTTCTTTCCGATCCGGCGGTAGTCGAGGGCTTTCCGAGCCCGGAGGGAAGGCATGTGATCCTGCTACGATTGTGTTCACGGCGAGGGCTGGCGCAGTGTTCGCCGGAAATGGCGGCCGCTGCGACAGTCACGAACCAGCTATCGGGCCGGCTCGATCAACTCCGTCGCTGCATGAGATGGCATCTCGACCAGCCGCGGCAAATCAAGGCGCTGGGCCATGGCATGTGACAGAACGGATAATTCCGGGAAACCGAGGCGTTTTACGGGTTAATCGGAAATCCGGCTTGCGGGAACAAGAAGGCGGCTTCCCCGGCCCGTAGACATAAATATTTTTTCCGGTCCGTCTGACCTCGCGCCGCCAGCGCTCGACGAAGATCCCGGTCGCTCGCCTGATGGTGTAACGATGTGGCAGGGTCGGCCGTGCTCAATGGCGGCGACCCCCCCCCCAATTGGAGGAAACAACATGATCTTGAACCGGCGATCCGCGCTCGGCCTGTTGCTGGCCGCGCCTGCCGTTGCCCCGGGCGTGGCCCGTGCGCAGGACAGTTGGCCCTCGCGCCCGATCGTCCTCGTCTCCGGCTACGCGCCTGGCGGCCTGACGGATGTGATGACGCGGCTGATCGCGGCGCGCATGTCACGCGAACTCGGCCAGCCGATCGTGGTCGAGAACCGGCCGGGCGGGGCCACGGCCGTCGCCTCCACCGCCGTCGCGCAGGCGCGGCCGGATGGCTACATGCTGCTGATGGGCGCCTCCTCGCTCGCCATCAACCCGGCGCTGCAGCCGAGCCTGACGCCGAAGGAGCCGCTGCGGGAGCTGGTGCCGGTCGGCATGGGCTATCGCAGCGCCTTCGTGCTGCACGTCCACCCGGACGTGCCCGCGCGCAGCACGGCGGAGTTCATCGCCCATGCCAAGGCCAACCCGGGCAAGGTGAATTTCGGCAGCTCCGGCACCGGCGCGGTGAACCACCTGTGCCTGGAGCTGTTCCGCAACCGGGCCGGCATCGATGTGGTCCACATCCCCTATCGCGGCGGCGCCCCGGCGCTGATCGACCTGCAGGCCGGCCGCATCCAGGCGATGTTCGCCGCGGCGCTGGAGGCGATCCCGGCGATCCGGGACAACCGCACGCGGGCGCTCGCGGTGTCCTCCGCCGCGCGGCTGCCGCTGCTGCCGGAGGTCCCGCCGGTGGCGGAGACGCTGCCCGGCTTCGATGCGGTGTTCTGGCAGGGGATGTTCGCGCCGGTCGGCACGCCGGAGCCGGTGCTGGCCCGGCTGTCCGCCGCGCTGCGCGCCACGACGGAGGATGCGGAGGTGCGCGGGCGCATGGCGGCCCAGGGCGTCGCCGCGGAGACCGGGGATGCGGCGAAGCTGCGCCAGGTGCTGGTCGAGGATACCGAGATGTGGGGCCGCCTGATCCGCGAGGCCAACATCCGCCCGGAGTAGGGCGCGCCTGCCGCCACGGTTATTTCCCTGGCGAGGCGGCGGTGAACCGGGAACACTCCCGCTTCACCGCCGAGGCCTGCCATGTCCACCGATCTCGCCGCCCCGCCGCCGCGCGCCGTGCTGCATCCGCGCCCGGAGCAGACCTTCCCGATCCTGACGCCCGCCGAGATCGACCGGCTGCGCCGCTTCGGGGCGCTGCGGCGGTATGCCGAGGGGGAATTCCTGTTCGAGGCCGGCAAGCCGGGGCCGGGCATGTTCGTGGTGCTGTCCGGCCAGGTCGTCATCACCCAGCGCGACGGGCTCGGCCATGTCACGCCGGTGGTGGAACAGGGGCCCGGGCATTTCCTGGCGGAGGTCGGGCAGTTGTCCGGCAACCCGGCGCTGGTCGATGGCGTGGCCGAAGGCGCGGTGGAGGTGCTGCTGATTCCGCCCGAGGGGCTGCGCGCCGCGCTGGTGGCGGAGGCGGAACTCGGCGAGCGGATCATGCGGGCGCTGATCCTGCGCCGCGTCAGCCTGATCCGCAGCGGCGCCGGCGGGCCGACGCTGATCGCGCGCAGCGGGTCGCTCGACCTGGTGCGGCTGCAGGGCTTCCTCGCCCGCAACGGCTGGCCGCACCAGCTGCTGACGCCGGATTCGGATGCGGGCGTGATCGAGATCGTCGCGCGCTACGCGCCCGCCGAGGCGGACTGGCCGCTGGTGGTGTGCCCGGATGGGTCCGTGCTGCGCAATCCGGAGGAGACGGCGCTGGCCCGCTGTCTCGGGATGCTGCGCGCCCCGGCGCGGCCGGATGCCTATGACGTGGCGGTGGTCGGCGCCGGTCCGGCGGGGCTGGCGACCGCGGTGTATTCGGCCTCCGAGGGGCTCTCCGTGGTGGTGCTGGACCAGCGCGCCTATGGCGGGCAGGCCGGGGCCAGCGCGCGGATCGAGAACTATTTCGGCTTCCCGACCGGCATCTCCGGCCACGCCTTGGCATCGCGCGCCTTCGTGCAGGCCCAGAAATTCGGCGTGGAGATGATGATCCCAGCGGAGGTCACCGGGCTTTCGCCGCGCGCGGGGGACGGCAGCTACACGATTGCGGTCGCCGGCGGCGAGGCGATCCGGGCGCGTACCATCGTCATCGCCAGCGGTGCGCGCTACCGCCGGCCCTCGATTCCGCGGCTGGCGGAGTTCGAGGGGCGCGGCGTCTGGTACTGGGCCTCCCCGGACGAGGCCAAGCTGTGCGCGGGCAGCGAGGTGGTGCTGGTCGGCGGCGGCAATTCGGCGGGGCAGGCGGCGGTGTATCTCTCGGCGCATGCCGCCAAGGTGCGGATGCTGGTGCGGGGCGCCGGGCTGGCGGCCAGCATGTCGCGCTACCTGATCGACCGCATCGAGGCGGCCGGCAACATCGAGCTGCTGTGCGAGACCGAGATCGTGGAGCTGGGCGGTGTCGCGCAGTCCGGGCTGGATTCGGTGGTCTGGCAGCATCGGCGGACTGGCGAGCAGGCGCGCGCGGAGGTGCGGCACGTGTTCCTGTTCGTCGGCGCCGACCCCGCGACGGGCTGGTTGCAGGGCTCCGGCATCGCGCTGGACCGGGCGGGCTTCGTGACCACGGGAAGCGGCACGCTGGCGACCAGCCTGCCGGGCGTCTTCGCCATCGGCGATGTGCGCTCCGGCTCCGTCAAGCGGGTCGGCGGGGCCATCGGCGAGGGGGCGGGCGTGGTGCCGCTGATGCATGCGGCCCTCGCCACGGCGTAACCGACCCGGTTGCCCTGACACGGCATCGTGCGCTCCGCCCGCAAACCGCCAACCTGCTTCAGGGGTTAAGCCGCTTGACAGGCGCGCCGCGCGCCTTGCGGCAGGGCCCGATGGGCGTGGGAGGTTGGCGTGCAGTGCGGGAGACGACCGGCCCCGGGGCCGCGGATGCGGGCGGGCCTCGTGCTCGGGATTGCTGCCTTGCTGCCGGTCAGCCTGGCGGGTGGGCTGCTGGCGCTGTCGCTGCCGGCGCCGGTCGCCCAGGTGGTGCAGGCCCAGGCCGCCGCCACGATTTACGCATCCGCCCCAGCCCCTGCTCCGCCGGCTGTCGCGGTGGCGGCTGCACCCGAACCCGTGCCCTATCCGCCGCCACCGGCGCCGGATATCGGGCCGAGCGTCGAGCTTCCGGCACCGCCGGCGGAGATCGTCCGCGCCCTGTTCCAGGCGTCACGCGCCACCGGGGCCGACCCGGCGCTGCTGCTGGCGCTGGCCTGGCGGGAAAGCAGCTTCGACCGCAAGGCGGCGAACCGGCAATCCACCGCGCTCGGCCTGATGCAGTTCACCGAGGCGACCTGGCTGGAGACGGTGCGCGACTTCGGGCCGCGGCACGGGCTGGCGGCGCAGGCGCGCGCCATCGTCACGGATCGCCGCACCGGGCGCATCTCGGTGCGGGATGAGCGCAGCCGGCGCTACCTGCTGGCACTGCGCACCGATGCGCGGCTTTCGGCGGTGCTGGCCGCGGCGCGCCTGGTGGCCGAGGCACCGGCGCTGGAGGCGGCGCTGGGGCGGCCGCTGACGCCGGTGGACCTGTATGCGGTGCATTTCCTCGGCCGGACGGGCGCGCGCCGCTTCCTGGCGGAGATGGACCGGGCGCCGGGGCAGGCGGTGGTGCGGGTGGTCAGCGCGGATGGACTGGCGCGCAATCGGAACGTCTTCGTCGGGCCGGACGGCAGCAGCCGTCGGCTTGGTGATGTGCACGCGACCTTCGCCGCGGCGATCCAGGACCAGCGGGCGCTGCATGGCCGGCTGTTCGCCGGGGCCGGCGGCACCTCGGCCGGCTGACCGTTGCCCGACTGGACCGCCACGCGCAAACTGCCCCCTCACAAAGCGAGGGATGGAACGAATGGCAGAGACCCTGGTGTTTTCCGGGACCGTGGAATGGTCCGGCGAGAATCCCGGCATCTCGCTGAAGCAGGACCCGGACGGCCCCTTCACAACGCTGGCCTCGTTCTTCCGCGTCGTGCTGTCGCCGCATGGGCGTGGCCATGCGCTGGTGCTGCTGCAATCGCCGCAGGAGGCCACGCCGCCGCCGGAGCGTGCCAATGTCTGCCTGACGGATAATGAGCCGCTCGCGCGCTGGCTGATCGCCGACTACGTCGCGCATTTCGGCGCCTGGCGCGGGCTGCCGGGCTTGCAGGGCCTGCAATACCGCAAGCTGGACAGCATCGAGACCGATGGCGACGCCATCTCCCGCTACGGGGAGACGGTGCGGGCCGGCGACATGACCGTAGCGCTGGACTGGTCCGGCCTTGGCGCGCCGTTCTGCTTCG
Source organism: Falsiroseomonas sp. E2-1-a20 (assembly GCF_051433195.1). Classification (NCBI taxonomy): domain Bacteria; kingdom Pseudomonadati; phylum Pseudomonadota; class Alphaproteobacteria; order Acetobacterales; family Roseomonadaceae; genus Falsiroseomonas; species Falsiroseomonas sp. E2-1-a20. The sequence goes on from NZ_JBHMFT010000022.1 coordinate 72,015, forward strand.
CCTTCGGCCCGGCGCAGTCGGCGACCGGAAAGCACCACATGCCGAGCCTGTTCGTCGGCTGCGAGACGGCGACCGTCACGGTGAACGGGAAGCGCCTGCCGGGCGCGCCGATCCCGCGGGAGGTCGCGGGGCAGCGGATCAGCACCGCCATGCTGGCCTTCTCGGAAACCTGGATCCGCGCCTGACGGGTCACGATGACCGCGCGAAGGCTTCGCCTTCGTACCCTCAAACGCCGGGCGGGCCGCATCCGCGCCCCTTGGCTTCGCGGCATGAGCGGCGGCGGCCATCCGGCCGCTCGTCCCTCCGGGCCGCAGGTCGGATCTTCGTTGACCTGGACTCAATTTGGCCGCAGCGCCTGGGTCCAGGTCGCCTCGGCCGCCACTCGGTCCCAGGCATAGGTCATCGGCACCATCGCGGTGCCGGCCCAGACGGCGTGCTGGTCGGCGTAGTGCGGGCTGCCGGGGTGGCCGGAGGCACCGTGGAAGACCGACCAGCGGCTGTTCTCCCAGGCGCCGACATCGAAGGCGTAGCGGGACAGCGCGCCGTAGCTGGCCGCATTGCCGCCGGCGGCGAAGAAGCCGGTGGCCAGCACCGTGTCCATGTCGCCGCCGATCGGCAGCGCGGGCGGGTCCAGCAGTTGCGCCCAGTCCGGGAATTGCGGCGAGAGCGGATGCGCGAGGGTGGGCCGGTGCACCTCGCCCCAGGGGCGCGTGGGTGCGGGGGCGGCATGGTGCAGCGCCTGCTGCATCGCCTCCGCCCAGTCGATGCCGCCGAGCAGGCTGGCATCCTCCGCCCGCAGCAGCGCCGGCAGCATCCACCAGAGCTGGTTGGCGGGTGGCACGCCGGGGGAGACCGACAGCAGCTTGTCGCCGGCCAGCGCGCCAAGGCCGCTGCGCGAGGCCAGGATGGCGGTCAGGGCGCGGCGGAAGGTGACGTAGGCGGCCGGTGCGGCAGCGCCCGGCTCCATGCGGCCATCCCAGGCCAGCAACTGCGCCTGCAGGGCCGCGGCGGCCGGGTCGGAGGGTGCCGGCAGGCGGGCCAGGTGGTCGCGGATCAGCAGCGCGTTTTCTGACAGGGTGTCGCCGTGCAGACTGGCGGCGCCCTCCACGCTGCGGGCCTCCGCCGCGGCGCGCAGCCGGGCCAGGATGCGGCGGGCGCGGTAGGGCGGGTGGCAATCGGTGCAGAGGTAGTCCGGCCCATCATCGGCGGCGACACGGTTGTTGGCGGTGACGATCAGGCCCTCCGGCGGGTCGATCACGCGCGGCATGTCTTCATGCGGGATCATACCCTGCCAGTCATGCGCCGCGATCCAGCCGGGCACCGGCAGCCAGCCATTCTCGCGCGGGCGGCGGGGGACCAGGGCGCGGACCTGGTGGCCGACATGACCCTGCGTGTCGCCCGCGACCAGGTTGTGGTCGATCAGGCCCCAGCCGCGCGTCGCCTCGAATAAGGCATCCACGTTGGGCGCGGCCAGCATGCGTGGCAGGCAGTCGAAGGACAGGTCGGTTTCGGCGAACTGCACGGATTTCAGGGCGAGCGCGGTGCCGGTGGCGGGGTCGCCGGCGATGACCGGGCCGTGGCGGGTTTCCACCACCTCGAAATCACGCGAAGCGCCGCCGTGTATCGCGATGCTCTCGCGCCGCCGCTGCACCGGCGCCCAGCCCTCGGGCGCCCGGGTGTGGGTGGCGTCGGCGTCGAAGCGTTCGACAAACAGATCGTGGATGTCGACGAAGGCGTGGGTGACGCAGTAGGCGACCTGGCCGTTATGCGCGAAGTGCGGAAAGCCCGGGACGCCGGGCACAGTCAGGCCGATGACGTCGAATTCCGCGCAGGCCAGGTGGCCCTGGGCGTACATGTTCGGCATCTCGAAGACGCGGTGCGGGTCGCCGGCCACCACCGGGCGGCCGCTGGCGGATTGCGCCGGGGCGACGGCCCAGTTGTTGCTGCCGCCGCCGGTGGCATCGACCGATTCGCTGTCGAGCAAGGCCAGGATGGCGGGACGCAGCGCGGTGAGGTCGGCGGACACGCGCTGCGCCTCCGCGCCTGGCGGCACCAGCACCAGGTCGCGGCCGCCATCGTCGTAGCGCAGCCTGGAGAGGTTCTCCGCGCCGACCAGGGGCAGCGCCGCGGCGCGCCACAGCTTGAACCAGACGGAGCCCATCAGCAGGCCGAGGCGGCGCATCACCGCGATGGCGTGCCAGGCTTCCCAGCGTTCCGGCACGGCGTCGAGCAGGGTGAATTCGATGGGGTTCGGCGCACCCGAGTCGAGGAAGGCGTTGATGCCGGCGGCATAGGCTTCCAGCATGTCCCGCGCGGCCTGGCCAATTGCGGAAAAATCGCGCCGGCTGGCGGCTTCCACGCCGAGTCGCCGGGCCAGGATGTCACCCTCCGCGGCCGGTGCGCCCAGCCACTCGGCGGCGCGGCCGAGCGCGCGGCGGCGGTTCAGCTCCATCTGGAACAGCCGGTCCTGCGCATGGACGAAGCCCTGGGCGCGGAAGGCGTCGGTGGCGGCACCCTCGGCGCGGATGTGCGGGATGCCCCAGCGGTCGCGCAGCACGGTGACGGGCGCGGCGAGGCCGGGCACCGGCAGCGTGCCGTCGAGCCGGGGCAGGGCGGCACGCAGCGCATCGGCATCGGGCATCGTCGAGGGTCTCCGGTGTTGCGGTCGACTGGATATATCAAATACCTTGGGGCGATGAGCGCAAGCGTCCCCACCGAGATCGGCACCCTGTCCCCCATCGGCCGCGAGAACCTGACCGGGCGCGTCTATGCCGAGATGCGCGCCGCGCTGATGGAAGGCCGGATGCAGCCGGGCCAGCGCCTGAAAATCCGCGAGCTGGCCTTGCAGCTCGGCGTGTCCGAGACCCCGGTGCGGGAGGCGGTGATGCAGCTGGTGCGGGAACGCGCGCTGCGCATGGAACAGGCCAAGGCGATCACCGTCGCCGGCCTGACCCTGGCCCAGTATCAGGAACTGCGCCTGGTGCGCTCGGCGCTGGAGGGCCTGGCGGCGGAGGCGGCGGCGGACCGCATCGCGCCGGCCGAGATCCGGGACCTGGAGCGCGCCCATGCCGAGCTGGTCCGGGCCGAGGCGGCGGGCGAGGCGGCGCTGGCGATCCGCGCGAACTGGCGCTTCCACCACGGGCTGTACCGCGCCGCGGCGATGCCGGAACTGCTGGCGGTGATCGAGGGCATCTGGCTGCGCAACGGCCCGATGCTGAACTACCTGTACCCCCAAGCGCGCCCGACCTATCCCGGCCGGCACCGCCACCTGGATATCCTGGACGGGCTGCGCGCCCGTGACGCGGCGGCGACGCGGGCGGCGGTGCAGGCGGATATGGTCGAAGGCGGCGAAGGCCTGCTGCGCCATCTGGGCGAGCTGGAACGCGCGGCGCCCGGCAAGATGAGGACCGCATGAAGCAGCAGGCACTTTCCACGGCCACGCCCTGGTTCCGGCTGGAGGTCGAGGAGGCGGATTGGGCGGCGGAGGACCCGGCCGACCTGGCACGCTGGATGGAACAGCTTCTGCTGATCCGGCGCTTCGAGGAGAAGATCCTCGACCTGCATGGCGCCGGGCTGATCCACGGGCCGGCGCATGCCTCGATCGGGCAGGAGGCCGGGGCGGTCGGCGCGCTGTCGGTGCTCGGCACCGCGGACAAGATCAACGGCACGCACCGCGCGCACCACCAGATCCTGGCCAAGCTGCTGAATGCCGCCACGGCGGAAGGCTACGACCCGCGCCGCGACGATGTGCCGGAGGCGGCGCAGGATGCCGTGCGGCGGACCATGGCGGAGATCATGGGGCTCGCGCAGGGCTTCAACGGCGGCCGCGGCGGGTCCATGCACATGCGGATCGCCGAGGCCGGCGTGGTGGGGTCCTCCGCCATCATCGGCGGCAACGTGCCGCATGCGGTGGGCTACGGCCTGGCCGACAAGGTGCTGGGGCGGGACGACGTCTCCGTGGCGTTCTTCGGCGACGGCACGCTGATGGCGGGGCAGACGCTGGAGGCGATCAACCTGGCGGCGCTGTACCGGCTGCCGGTGGTGTTCTTCCTGGAGAACAACTTCTACGCCGTGTCCACCCATGTCGAGGACCAGACGCGGGAGACGCGGCTGACGACGCGCGGCGCGATGCTCGGCGTGCCGTCGGTGGAGTGCGACGGGATGGACCTGCTGGCGGTGCGGCGGGCGATGCAATGGGCGCGCCGGACCATTGCCGAGACCGGCGGGCCGGTGTTCGTGGAGGCGATCTGCTACCGCTTCCTGCACCAGTCCGGCCCGCTGCTCGGCAGCCAGTTCGGCTACCGCGACAAGGCGGAGGAGGAGGCCTGGCGCGCACGCGATCCGATCACGACGCTGCCGCCGATCCTGGAACGGCTGGGCGTGGTGGACGGTGCCGGGATGGCGATGCTGGAAGCGCGGGTGCGGCAGGTGGTAGAGGACGCCGCGGCCGCTCTGGTGGAGATGGCGCCCGGCGCCAATGCGCCGCAGCTTCGGAACGGCCTGTTGCCGCGCGTCGAGGAGATCGACCACGGCATCCGCGGTGATCTTTCCGAGTTGCGCGGGCTGACGGTGCGGGAAGCGCCTTCCGTGCCGGCCGTGGCCGCCATATCGAAAAAGTACATCGAGGCGATCGCGGATTGCCTGCTGCACAACATGGAACGCGACCCGCGCATCGTGCTGATCGGGGAGGACATCCACCGGCTGCGCGGCGGCGTCTCCGGGTCGTCGAAGGGCGTGATGGAGAAATTCCCGGACCGCGTCTTCGCCACGCCGATCTGCGAGAACGGTTTTACGGGCATGGCGTTGGGCGCGGCGCTGTGCGGGTTGCGGCCGGTGGTGGACATCATGTTCGGCGACTTCACCATCGTCGCGGCGGACCAGATGTTCAACGGCATCGGCAAGTTCGCGCACATGTTCGGCGGCGGCTTCGGCATCCCGCTGGTGGTGCGGGCGCGGGTCTCGCCGGCGGCGGGCTATGGCTCGCAGCATTCGATGGACCCGTCGGGGCTGTTCGCGGCCTATCCCGGCTGGCGCATCCTGCATCCCTCCACGCCGCACGACTATGTCGGCCTGATGAATGCGGCGCTGGCCTGCGAGGACCCGGTGCTGATGATCGAGCACCAGGGGCTGTTCCAGACGAGTGGGCCGGTGCCGGTCGACCTCGACTACATCGTGCCCTTCGGCCGCGCGCGGCTGGTGCGCCCGGGGCGCGCCTGCACGGTGCTGACCTATGGCGCCATGGTGGCGGAATGCGAGGCGGCGGTGGCCGAGGCCGGTATCGACGCCGAGATCCTCGACCTGCGCTGCCTGGACCTGGAGGGGATGGACTGGCCCATGATCGAGGCGAGCATCCAGCGCAGCAACCGCGTGCTGATCGCGGAGCAGACCGCGCATGGCACCGCGCATGGCGCGCGCTGGGTGGATGAGATCCAGGCGCGCTGCTTCGACTGGCTGGATGCGGAGATCGTGCGGGTTAGCGGCAGCCGCGCCGCCCCCGTCGTCTCCCGCCCGTTGAACGAGGCGGCGCTGGCCGGGGCCGCGAAGGTCGCGGAGGGCCTGCGCCGCCTGATGCGCTAATTCGCCGCGCGCAGGCCCTGCACGCGGATCAGCCCATCCGGGACCAGGCGCAGGCCGGTGATCGCGGCGGTGGTGCCGAAGAAGCTCGCGGGGTGCCAGAGGTAGATGTAGGGCCGGTCGCGCAGCAGCACCTGCATGGCCTCGCCATAGGCGGCGAGGCGCGCGGCGGGGTCCACGCTGGTGCGGCCGGCGCGCAGCGCGGCATCGGCGGCCTCGCTGCAATATTTGCCGCCGTTCAGCGTCTGGCCGCAGGCGTTGAAGCCCCACAGATTGCCGTCGATGTCGGTGCGGCCGGACCAGGCGATGATCAGCACCTCGAAGTCGCCGGCGGTCCAGTTGCGCAGCAGCGTCGCCACCTCGATCACCTGGATCTCCAGCGTGATGCCGGCCTCGGCGGCCATGGCCTGCACCACCTCCGCCGCCTGGATGTACTCGGTGGTGTTGGGGACGGAGAACTTGATGCGCACGCGGTCCTGCCCGGCCTCCCGCAGCAGGGCGCGGGCGCGGGTAAGGTCGCGGCCGGGGACGGGCAGGGCCGCGATGTGGTGCGGGTGGCCGGGCGGCGTGGACTGGTTGCCGGGGCGGTACAGGCCTTCGAAGGCGACGCGGTTCAGGATCTCGCGGTCGATGGACAGTTCCAGCGCCTCCCGCACCCGCGGGTCCTGGCCGAGCGGGGTCTGCGCGCCGTTGCCGTTGGCGACGTTGATGGCGAGATAGACGGAGGCGAGCGATGGCCCCTCCAGCAGCTTGACGCGGCTGTCGCGGCGCAGGGTCGCGACGTCGGAGGGGTTCACGCGCTCGATCACGTCGAGCGTGCCGGAGCGCAGGTTGGCGGCGCGCACGGTGGTGTCGGGGATCGGGCGATAGACCACGCGGTCGAAATGCAGGGCCCCGGCATCCCAGTAGCCGGGGAAACGCTCCAGCTCGATGCGGTCCTGCGGCACGCGGCGGGTCAGGCGGTAGGGGCCGGCGCAGGCCGGCTGGGCCTGGAAATCGGCGCCCAGCACATTCGCCTGGCGCGGCGAGACCAGCATCCCGGCGCGGTCCGACAGCGCGGCGAGCAGCGGGGCGAAGGGCTCGGACAGGCGGATGCGGATCTGCATCGGGCCGGCAACCTCCACCGCCGTCACCGGGCCGAGTTCGCCACGGCGGGTCGAGCCCTGGGCGTTGATGTGGCGGTTCAGGCCGGCGACGGCGGCCTCCGCATCCAGCGCGGCGCCGTCGTGGAAGGTGACTCCGGCCCGCAGGGTGAGCAGCAGCGCGCGGCCAGCTTCCTCCCAGGTCCAGGCGGTGGCGAGCTGCGGCACCAGCGCGCCCTTCTCATCCACCTCGATCAGCTTGTCGCACATCGCCATGAAGACCTGCCGGGCGGCGACGCTGCGCGACAGGGTGGGGTCCAGCACGTCGGGGTCCGAGGCGATGCCGATGCGCAGGGTCTGCGCGGCGGCGGGCAGCGCCAGGGTGAGGGACAGGGCGGCGGCGAGGAATGGTCGCATGTCGTCTTCTCCGGGTGTCCAACTGCATCCTGACCTGTTTTATCCGGCTGACACCATATGATATATCGCAGCGAGCCCAGGGAGCGCCCGATGCCAGAATCCCCGAACACCGTCATCCAACTCGACCCGGACACGATGCTGCGGGGGCGCGCACGGCGGGTCATCCCCGGCGGGCTGTGGGGGCATCTGAACGCCGCGCGGCTGCCGGAGGGCTATCCGCAATACTATGCCCGCGCCGAGGGCTGCCGGCTGTGGGACGTGAACGGGCGGGAAGTGGTGGACTTCATGTCCTCCTGGGGCCCGATCGTGCTGGGCCACCACAACCCGGCGGTGGAACAGGCGGCGCGGCGGCAGGCGGACCTCGGCGACTGCATGAACGGCCCGGCCCCGGTGCTGGTGGAACTGGCGGAGCGGCTGGTCGCCCTGATCGCGCATGCGGAGTGGTGCCTTCTGGCGAAGAACGGCACGGATGCCACCACCGCCTGCGTCACCATCGCCCGCGCCGCGACCGGGCGCCGCAAGGTGCTGGTGGCGCGCGGGTCGTATCACGGGGCGGTGCCGTGGTGCTCGCCGTCGCTCGCCGGGGTGACGGCGGAGGACCGGGCGCATCTGGTTTTCTACGACTACAACGATATCGCGTCCGTCGAGGCGGCGGTGGCGGAGGCGGGGGACGACCTGGCGGCGATCCTGGTCACCGCCTTCCGGCACGACATGGCCCTGCCGCTGGAACTGCCCGACCCCGCCTTCGCGCAAACGTTGCGCGCCATCTGCGACCGGGAGGGTGCGGCGCTGGTGGTGGATGATGTGCGCGCCGGCTTCCGGCTGCACATGGCCGGATCCTGGGAGACGGTGGGCGTGCGGCCGGATCTGTCCGCCTGGAGCAAGGCGATCGCGAACGGCCACCCCCTGGCCGCCGTGACCGGCGCCGAATGGCTGCGCCAGGCGGCGACCCAGGTGTTCACCACCGGGTCCTTCTGGTGCGGCGCCGTGCCCATGGCGGCGGCCTTGGCGACGCTGGACGAGTTGGAGCGGATCGACGGCCCCGCCACCATGGCGGCGATGGGCCAGAGGTTGCGCGATGGCCTGGACGCGCTGGCCGCGCGGCACGGCGTGGCGATCCACCAGAGCGGGCCGCCTCAGATGCCGCTGGTGCTGTTCGAGGGTGATGCGGGCTTCCGGCTCGGCGACGCGTTCTGTTCGGCGGCGCTGGCGGCGGGCGCCTATTTCCACCCGCGCCACAACATGTTCCTGAACTGCGCCCACACCGAGGCCGACATCGACCGCGGATTGCAGGCGGCCGATGCAGGCTTCGCGGCGGTGGCCCGCCTAGGTTAAACCCCCGGCGGCCGGCGCTGCGCCCAGGGCCGGTCCTGTTCCAGGATGGCGCCGAGGCGCAGCAGCGACATGTCGGCGCCCCACGGCCCGACCAGCTGCACCCCGGTCGGCAGTCCGTCCTGGGCGAAACCGGAGGGGATGGTCAGGGCCGGGTGGCCGGTCAGGTTGAAGGGGTACATGGCGCTGGTCCAGCCCTGGCGGGTGATGCCGCATGATTCGCCCTCGATCTCGATCTGGCCATCGGCGGCGTCGAAATCCGCCGGCAGGGCGGTGCGGGTCAGGGTCGGCGTCACCAGGATGTCGAAGCGTCCGAACAGGTCCTGGATGGCGCGGAACAGCCGGGTGCGGGCGAACTGCGCCTGGCGGAACTGGGTCAGGGTGAAGCCGGAGCCGCGTTCCATGAAAGCCAGCAGCACCGGGTCCATCTGGTTGTGCCACTGCGCCAGGTGTGGCGTGCAGGCGACGAAGAAGCCCGCCTGGTACATCACGCGGCCCTCGAACTCGATCCAGTCGATCGCATCCGTCACTTCCTCGACCTGCGCACCGCGCGCCGCGAGGGCATCGAGCGAGGCGATGGTGTTCGCCTCCACCTCCGCCTGGACCTTGGGATTGCAGCAGCGCGCGATGTAGCCGACGCGCAGGCCGTGCAGGTCGTTGCCGACCAGGCCGGGCGGAACGGGAGCCAGGCCCGGGCCGCGCAGGCTCTGCGCGTCGCGGTCGCTGGGGCCGGCGATGACGGACAGCATCACCGCGGCGTCGTTGACCGTGCGGGTCATCGGCCCGGCATAGACGTTGTTGGCGAAGGTGTCGGCGGAGGTCTCCCACGGCACGGTGCCGAGCGTCGCCTTCAGCCCGACGATGCCGCAGGCGGCCGCCGGGATGCGGACGGAGCCCGCGCCATCCGTGCCGAGGCCGAGCGGCCCGAGCCCCGCCGCCACCGCCGCGGCACCGCCGCCGGAGGAGCCGCCGGTGGTGCGGGACAGGTCCCAGGGGTTGCGGGTGGTGCCGAAGCTCGGGCCGTCCGTAATGCCCTTGTGGCCGAATTCCGGCATCGTGGTCTTGCCGACCAGGATGCCGCCCGCCGCCTTCAGCCGCGCCGCCGTGGCGTCGTCCCGCGCCGGCACATTGGTGGCGAAGATCGCCGAGCCATGCGTGGTCAGCACATCCGCGGTATCGACCTGGTCCTTGATGTGGACGGGAACGCCGTGCAGCGGGCCGAGCGCGCCGCCCTCCATCACCGCCTGTTCGGCGCGGCGCGCGGCGGCCATCGCATCCTCCGCCAGGACCGTCACGAAGCAGTTCAGGCGCGGCTGTTCGCGCGCGATGCCCTCCAGCACCGCCCGAGTCAGCTCCACCGGCGACAGGGCGCGGCGGCGGATCAGCGCGGCGGCGCGGGTGGCGGGCATGAAGCGGAGCTCGGTGTCGTCCATCGTGGCGTTTCCTCTCTTGCGCAGGGCCCTCGGCACGGCCCATGCTGGCATAGGATATATCGAACGGCGAGGGAGCCAACCCATGTCCTCAACCCTGATCGGCCGGCGCGGCATCCTGGCCGGCGGCACTGCGCTCGCCGCCAGCGGCATCATCCGGCCGCCTGGTGCGCGGGCCGCGACGCAGATGAACCTGGTGCTCGAGTCGGAGGTCGTGATCCTCGACCCCTACATGACCACGGCGGCCATCACCCGGACCTTCGGCTTTCATATCTTCGACACGCTGTTCGCGATGGACGGCCAGGGCCGCATCCAGCCGCAGATGGTCGAGGGCTACACGACCTCCGCCGACCGGCTGACCTGGAATTTCACCCTGCGGCCGGGGATGAAGTTTCACGATGGGCAAGCGGTGACCTCGGCCGATGTCGTAGCCTCGCTGAACCGCTGGATGCCGAAGGATGCGCTGGGCCGGTTGCTGCGCGATGCGCATGAGAGCCTGACGGCAAAGGGCCCGTTGGGCTTCGAGCTGGTGCTGAAGAAGCCCTTCCCGCTGGTGCTGGACGTGCTCGGAAAGCCGAACGCGCCGGTGCCTTTCATCCTGCCGGAGCGGCTGGCGCGCACGCCGGGCGACGTACGCATCACGGAGATCATCGGCTCCGGCCCCTTCCGCTTCCGCCCCGACCAGTGGCGGCCCGGCAACTACATGGTGCTGGAGAAGTTCCCGGATTACGTGCCGCGGCAGGAGGCGCCGGACTTCCTGTCGGGCGGCAAGGTGGTGAAGGTGGACAGCCTTTCACTGCGTGTCATGCCCGACCAGGCGACGGGTGCGACCGCGCTGCTGGCGAACGAGATCGACTACCAGCAATACGTGCCCTTCGATTGGATCCCGCGCCTGGAACGCTCGCGCGATATCCGGCTGCTGTCGCTCGGCGGGCTGCACCAGTTCCAGGGCAATTTCCGCCTCAACCACGCGGCGCCGCCCTTCGACGACCCCGCGGTGCGGCGCGTGCTGTGGAAGCTGGTGGACCAGAACACGGTCCTGCAGGCGATCGGCATACCGGAGCGGTTCCGCGCGCCGCAATGCACATCCTTCTGGATGTGCGATGCGCCCTACAGCACCGATGCGGGCGCGGAGGGGGCGAAGTTCTCCATCGAGGAGGCGAAGGCGGAGCTTGCGAAGACCAGCTATGCCGGGCAGCCGGTGCAGTTCCTGCAGGTGGCGGGCTCGATTTCGCAGACCGCGGCACAGGTGCTGGTGCAGAACATGAAGCTGGCCGGCTTCACGGTGGACGAACAGCAGATGGATTGGGGCACCGTGCTGGCGCGCCGCGCGCGGCGGGATGGTTGGAGCATGTTCGCCGTCTATTCGAACGGCGTCGACATGCTGACACCGCTGACGCATTTCTACATCGCCAGCACCTGCGCCGACTTTCCTGGCTGGTCCTGCGACGAACGCATCCCGCGCCTGACGCAGGATTTCGCCAATGCGGAGACGCCGGCGGAACGGCAGCGGCTGACGGCGGAGATCCAGCGCCTGGCCTACGAGCTGACGCCGAGCGTGATGTGGGGCCAGTTCACCATCCCCGCGGCCTACCGCACCTCGCTGAAGGGGCTGATGGAATCCTCCTTCCCGATTTTCTGGAACGTCGAGAAGGGCTGAGCCGCCGCGCCTCGCTTGCCGGCCCCGTCGCCGCACCCTAGCTTCCGGGCGACGACGGGGAGGGTGCGGTGCAGGAACTCGGGCAGTTGGCCGGCAAGCGGGCGCTGGTCACGGGCGCATCCTCCGGCCTCGGCGCGCATTTCGCCGAGGTGTTGGCCGCGCGCGGGGCGGAGGTGGTGCTGGCGGCGCGGCGGCTGGCGGCGCTGGAGGAGGTGGCGGCCCGCATCCGTGCCGCGGGCGGCACCTGCACCACCCTGCAACTGGACATGATGGCGCTGGATGCCACGCGGCTGGAGGGCGGCTTCGACATCCTGGTGAACAACGCGGGAATTGTGCGGGAGGCCGCGGCGCTCGACCTTGATGAGGCGGCCTGGGATGCGGTGGTGGATACCAACCTCAAGGGCATGTTCTTCCTGGCGCAGGCGGTGGCGCGCGGGATGCGGGAGAGGGGAGGCGGGGCCATCGTCAACATCGCCTCCATCCTCGGACTGCGGCAGGCGGGCGGGGTGCTGCCCTATGCGGTGTCGAAGGCGGGGGTCATCCAGATGACGAAGTCGCTGGCGCTGGAATGGGCGCGGCACGGCATCCGCGTGAACGCCATCGCGCCCGGCTATATCGAGACGGATCTGAACCGCGATTTCTGGCAATCGGCAGGGGGGTTGGCGATGATCAAGCGCATTCCGCAACGGCGGCTCGGGCAGCTTGCGGACCTCGACGGGCCGCTGCTGCTGCTGGCGTCCGACGCCTCGCGCTACATGACGGGCGCGACGCTTGTGGTGGATGGCGGGCACCTGGTGTCCAGCCTGTGACGACGCCCCGCGCCCTGGAGATCGCCGCGAGGGTCGAGGCCTTCGTGCGCGAGGTGGTGTTTCCGTATGAGCGCGACCCGCGCTGCGGGCCGCATGGGCCGAGCGAGGACCTGGTGCGCGAGTTGCGCGGCAAGGCGCGCGCGGCGGGGCTGCTGACGCCGCATATCCTGCCGGGGGGCCTCCACCTGACGCAGGTGGAAACCGCGACGGTGCTGCAGAAATCGGGCCTTTCGCCGCTCGGGCCCGTCGCGGTGAACACCGCGGCGCCGGATGAGGGCAACATGTTCCTGCTCGGCCGTATTGCCACGCCGGACCAGAAGCGGCGCTTCCTGGAGCCGCTGGTGGCCGGCGCGCGATCCGCCTTCTTCATGACGGAACCGGCGGCGGAAGGCGGCGCGGGCTCCGATCCGTCCATGCTGAAGACCACGGCCGTGCGCAACAACAGCGGCTGGGTCGTCAATGGCCGTAAGGCTTTCATCACGGGCGCGCAGGGCGCCGAGGTCGGCATCGTCATGGCGCGCAGCACGCCGGAGGGTGCGCGCGTCGGTGCGACGATGTTCCTGGTGGATTTGCCGCACCCGGCGATCCGGATCGAGCGCATCCTCGACACCATCGACAGCTCCATGCCGGGCGGCCACGCCATCGTCGCCATCGAGGACCTGCGGCTGGAGGACAGCCAGGTTCTCGGTGAGGTGGATGAGGGTTTTCGTTACGCGCAGATCCGGCTGGCCCCGGCGCGGCTGTCGCACTGCATGCGCTGGCACGGCGCGGCGACGCGCGCGCAGGAGATTGCGGTGGACTACGCCGTGAAGCGCGAGGCCTTCGGCAAGAAGCTGATCGACCACGAAGGCGTCGGCTTCATGCTGGCCGAGAACGTCATCGAGCTGCAGCAGGCCTCGCTGATGATCGACTGGTGCGCCGGCGTGTTGGACAGCGGCGCGCCGGGCACGGCGGAAAGCTCCATCGCCAAGGTCGCGGTCTCGGAGGCGTTGTACCGCATCGCCGATCGCTGCGTGCAGGTGCTGGGCGGCACCGGGGTTTCCGGCGACACGGTGGTGGAGCAGGTGCTGCGGGAGACGCGCGCCTTCCGCATCTATGACGGGCCGACCGAAGTGCACAAATGGTCGATCGCCAAGGGCATCAAGCGCGCGGCGCTGGCGGGGCGTGCT
>NZ_JBHMFT010000023.1:0-79760 GCF_051433195.1 Falsiroseomonas sp. E2-1-a20
GCCACGCCGGATCCTGAGCAAAAGACAACCCCCGGGGCCCGCGCCTCGGGGGTTTTCTGCGTCCAGCGCGGCGGCCTTCAGTTGCCCTCCCGCTGCGCCAGCCGCAGCGGATGCGCGCGGTAGGTGCCGAGAACCCGCAGGTCGGCCGAGAAATAGGAAAGCTCCTCCAGCGCCCGTGCCAGGCCTGGCTCGTCCGGCCGGCCATCGACATCGGCCAGGAACTGCGTCGCGGTGAAGGCGCCGCCGACCATGTAGCTTTCCAGCTTGGTCATGTTCACGCCGTTGGTCGCGAAGCCGCCCAGTGCCTTGTACAGCGCCGCCGGGATGTTGCGGACGCGGAAGACGAAGGAGGTCACCCAGTCGCCCTCCGGGAAGGGTGGGGCCAAGGGCGTGCGGGAGCAGACGTAGAAGCGCGTGGTGTTGTGCGCCGCGTCCTCCACATTCTTCCGCAGCACCTCCAGCCCGTAGATCTGCGCCGCCAGTTCGGAGGCGATCGCCGCATCCTCCACCCCACCGCGCTCCGCTATCAGCCCGGCCGCCCCGGCGGTATCGGCCTCGATCACCGGTGTCAGGCGCAGCTCCTTCAGCAGCTTCAGCACCTGGCCGAGCGCCACCGGGTGGCTGTGGGCGCGCTTCAGCGTGGCGATGGAGGCGCCCTTGGGCGCCAGCAGGCAATGCTCCACCCGTTCGAAGTGCTCGCCCACCACATGCAGGCCGCTGTCCGGCAGCAGGCGGTGGATGTCCGGCACCCGGCCGGCGAGCGAATTCTCGCAGGGCAGCATCGCCAGGCCCGCGCGATGCTCGCGCACCGCCTCGATCGCTGCCTCGAAGCTGGCGCAGGGCAGGGTGGTCCAGCCCGGATAGGCCTGGCGGCAGGCGAGGTCGGAATAGGCGCCCGGCTGGCCCTGGAAGGCGATGATGTCGGCTTCGGAGATGCTCATGGCGGATCGGTGGTCCTGCAAGCACCGCGGGTTGTCGTCACCGGGGCGCGCCTATATTGTCCGGCAGGTTTTACGGCAGGCCGGGCCGGGCGCAAGTCGCCGGGGCAGGTCCGCATTGCGCTTACGAAGGGTCCACTCCCGGATGAGTCTGGAAGCCAACAAGGTTTTTGCCGCCGTGCTGACGGCTGGCGTCGTGTTCATGGTGTCCGGCGTCATCGGCGGGGCCATCGTCAGTCCGCGCCGACTGGAAACCAGCGCCATCCAGGTGGCGACACCGGAACCCGCCGCCGCGGCCGCCCCGGCAGCCCCGGCGTTGGAGCCGATCGGGCCGCTGCTGGCCGCGGCGAATGCGGACACCGGGCGCCAGCTGGCGCAGCGGGCTTGCGCGTCGTGCCACAACTTCGTCCAGGGCGGGCCGAACGGCGTCGGGCCGAACCTGTGGGCCATCGTCAACCGGGATCACGCGGCCGTGGAGGGCTTCAACTACTCCGCCGCCAACCGCGCCCTGGCCGGCAAGCCCTGGGACTACGAGGCACTGAACGCGTTCATCGCGCGTCCCTCGGCCGCGATGCCGGGCACGCGCATGGCCTATGCCGGCATGTCCAGCACCAGCCAGCGCGCCGATCTCATCGCCTTCTTGCGGACCCTGTCGCCCGAACCGGCGCCGCTGCCCTGAGCCAGGCCGCGGATTTCGTCGCCATCGCCGAAGCCGCGGCGGAGGCGGCCGGTGCCGTCATCCGCCCGCTGTTCCGCTCCGCCCTGCTGGTCGAGGCCAAGGGCGATGCCAGCCCGGTGACGGAGGCGGATCGCGCCGCGGAACGCGCCATCCGCGCCCTGCTCGCCGTGAACCTGCCCGGCCACGGCGTGATCGGCGAGGAATATGGCGAGACCAACCCGGATGCCGAATGGGTCTGGGTGCTGGACCCGATCGACGGCACCCGCGCCTTCGTCACTGGCCGGCTATTGTTCGGCACGCTGATCGGCCTGCTGCACCACGGCGTCCCGGTGCTCGGCCTGATCGACCAGCCGACCACGGGGGAGCGCTGGATCGGCGTGGCGGGCCAGCCCACCACCTTCCGATCCGGCTTCGGCGGCACCCCGCGCTGCCGGCCCTGCCCGGCCCTGGCCGAGGCCGAACTGTCCTGCACCTCGCCCGACATGTTCGATGCGGCCACCGCGCCGCGTTTCGCCGCCGTGAAGGCCGCGGCGCGGCGCACCACCTGGGGCGGGGATTGCTACGCCTACGGTCTGCTGGCGCTCGGCCTGGTGGATGCGGTGGTGGATGCCACCATGAAGCCCTGGGACTGGGCGGCGCTGGTGCCGGTCATCGAGGGAGCCGGCGGCAGTTGCACCGACTGGTCCGGCCGCCCGCTGCGCCTGGATGGCGACGGCACCGTGCTGGCGCTGGGCGACCCCGCCATGCTGCCCGAAGCCTCGCGCCTGCTCGCCGGCTGAGGCGCGCGGTTGCGGTGGCGGGGGGGAACCCCCAAACTACCTGCCATGCGCCGACGCGACCTGCTGACCCTCTCCGCCGCCCTCGGCCTCGCGCCGGGCGCCCTGCATGCCGTCACCCCCGCCGGCGGCAGCGCCGCCCCGGGCGAGGCGATCCGCACCCACGCGCTGTCGCTGCTGGGCGAGCCCGCCCTGCCGGCGGATTTCCCGCACTTTCCCTGGGTGAACCCCGCGGCGCCCAAGGGCGGCGAGATCGCGCTGACCGCGCTGGGGTCCTTCGACACCTTCAACCAGTTCGTGCTGCGCGGCACGCCCGCGGTCGGGCTGAACCTGATCTACGACACGCTGCTGGCGAACAGCACGCATGAGGCCAGCACCGAATACCCCTACCTGGCGCAGTGGATCGACCTGCCGGCGGACCGCCTGTCGATCAGCTTCGACCTGAACCCGGCGGCGCGCTGGCATGACGGCAGGCCGGTCACCGCCGCCGACGTGGTCTTCACCCTCAACGCCCTGCGCACCCATGGCCGCCCCTTCTTCCGGTCCTACTGGGGCGACGTGACGGAGGTGGTGGCCGAGGGCGAGCGCCGCGCGACCTTCCGCTTCCGCAGCACCGAGAACCGCGAACTCGGCCTGATCCTCGGCCAGATGCCGGTGCTGCCGGCGCATTGGTGGGAAGGCCGCGACTTCACCCGCCCCCTGCTCGACCCGCCGCTGGGCTCCGGCCCCTATCGGCTGGAACGCTTCGAGGCCGGGCGCAGCCTTGTCTATGCCCGCGTGCCGGATTGGTGGGCGCGCGACATCCCCTCGCAGAAGGGCACGCAGAACTTCGACCGGCAGCGCTTCGAGTATTTCCGCGACACCACCGTGGCGCTGGAAGCCTTCAAGGCCGGGCAGATCGATTTCCGCACGGAAAACAGCGCCCGCGACTGGGCCACCGGCTACGACTTCCCGGCGATGCGCGTGGGCCTCGCCAAGCAGGACGAGCTGCGCCACGAATTGCCCACCGGCATGCAGGCCTTTGCCGTGAACCTGCGCCGGCCGCTGTTCCAGGACGCCCGGGTGCGCCGCGCGCTGATCGAGTTGTTCGACTACGAGTGGATGAACCGCAACCTGTTCTTCGGCACCTACACGCGGACGCAATCCTACTTCTCGAACTCGGAACTGGCCTCCTCCGGCCTGCCGACGGGCGCGGAACTCGCGGTGCTGGAGCCCTTCCGCGGCCGCATCCCGCCGGAGGTCTTCACCGCCGAGTACAAGCTTCCCGTCACCGATGGCTCAGGCAACAACCGCGAGGGACTGCGCAACGCCTTGCGCCTGTTGCAGGAAGCCGGCTGGCGCGTGCAGAACCGGCGCCTGGTCGGGCCGCAGGGCCAGCCCTTCGAATTCGAGATCCTGCTGCAGGGCGCCACCTTCGAACGCATCGCGCTGCCCTATGTCCAGGCGCTGGAACGCATCGGCATGAGCGTGCGCGTCCGCACCGTGGATCCCTCGCAGTACCAGGCGCGCACGGATGCCTTTGACTACGACATGACCGTCGACGTCATCGGCCAGTCCCTGTCCCCCGGCAACGAACAGCGCGACTTCTTCACCTGCGCCAAGGCGCGCGAGAACGGCAGCCAGAACATCGCCGGCATCTGCGACCCGGTGATCGACGAACTGGTCGAACTGGTCATCAACGCGCCGGACCGCGACCAACTCATCGCCCGCACCCGCGCGCTGGACCGCGTGCTGTTGTGGAACAACTTCATGATCCCGAACTGGCACAGCCGAAGCTTCCGCATCGCCTTCTGGGACAAGTTCGGCCGCCCCGAACGCAACCCGCGCTACGGCCTCGGCCTGGACACCTGGTGGGTCGACTCCGCGCGCGAGACGGCCCTGACCAACGCGCGCCGGGCGCTGTAGGCGGGCATGGGGCGCTTGTGGTTCGCCAGGGGGCTGTCCGCCCCCCGGCACCCCCCGACCAGGTGGCAGGGCCACCTGGACCGCCGGGACCTTGAGCAGAAAGGGAGAGGGGCACGGCAGGACCGCCTGTTCGTCGCGCGCTCCGGCCCCTCTCCCTTTCTGCTCATGATTCAGAGGGTTCCAAGGGGCCGCTGCCCCTTGGCGGGTGGGTGCAGGGAGGGCGGAGCCCTCCTTGCGGGCCGCTAGGCGCAACCCATGGCCGCCTACATCCTCCGTCGCCTGTTGCTCGTGGTGCCGACCCTGCTCGGCATCATCCTGATCAATTTCGCGGTCGTGCAGTTCGCGCCGGGTGGGCCGGTGGAGCAGATGCTGGCGGAGTTGCGGGGCGAGGGGCAGACGCTTGGGCGCCTGACCGGGGAGGGTCCGGGGGAGACGCGGGCGCCGGGTGGGGCCGGGCCGGGCGGGTCGGGGGAGGGGCCGGTCGGCACCTATCGCGGGGCGCGGGGGCTGGACCCGGCGATCGTGGCGGAGATCGAGCAGATCTTCGGCTTCGACAAGCCGGCGCATGTGCGCTTCGGCGAGATGATGGCGGGGTATCTCACCTTCGATTTCGGCCGCAGCCTGTTCCGCGATCGGCCGGTTGTGGACCTGATCTTGGAGAAGATGCCGGTCTCGATCTCGCTGGGGCTGTGGTCGACGCTGATCATCTACCTGGTGTCGATCCCGCTCGGCATCCGCAAGGCCGTGAAGGACGGCACGCGGTTCGATATCTGGACCAGCGGCGTGGTGCTGGTGGGCTATGCGATTCCGGGCTTCCTGTTCGCGATCCTGCTGGTGGTGCTGTTCGCCGGCGGGTCCTTCCTGCAGTGGTTCCCGTTGCGCGGCCTGTCGAGTTCGGGGTCGGAGTTGTGGCCGTTCTGGCAGCGGGCGCTGGATTATGCCTGGCACATGGCGCTGCCGACGCTGGCGCTGGTGATCGGCGGCTTTGCCGGGCTGACGATGCTGACCAAGAACGCGTTCCTGGACGAGATCGGCAAGCACTACGTCGTCACCGCCCGCGCCAAGGGCAACACGGAAACCCGCATCCTGTACGGCCATGTCTTCCGCAACGCGATGCTGCTGATCATCGCCGGCTTCCCGGCGGCCTTCATCAGCATCCTGTTCACCGGCGCGCTGCTGGTGGAGATCGTGTTCTCGCTGGATGGGTTGGGGCTGTTGGGGTTCGAGGCGGCGATCCGGCGTGACTACCCGATCATGTTCGGCACGCTGTACATCTTCACGCTGCTCGGCCTGATCCTGCAGATCGTGGGCGACGTGATGTACACCGTGGTCGATCCGCGCATCGATTTCGAGGCGCGCCGGTGAGCAACCAAGCATGACCCCGATCACGCAGCGCCGCATCGCCAACTTCAAGGCGAACCGTCGCGGCTACTGGTCGATGTGGATCTTCCTGGTGCTGTTCCTGCTCACCCTGTTCGCGGAATTCCTGGCGAATGACCGGCCGCTGGTGGCGCGCATCGAGGATCGCTGGCTGTTCCCGGTGGCGGTCGGCGGCTACGCCGAGAGCGACGTGCTGCCGGACGGCCTTCCCATCACCATGGATTGGCACGACCCGGAATTGCGGGCGGAGTTCGAGGAGCGCGGCGGCTGGGCGATCTGGCCGCTGATCCCCTACCGGCATGATTCCGTGGTGCGCGACGTGGGCCAGCCCTCGCCGGCGCCGCCCTCCGCGAAGAACTGGCTCGGCACGGATGACCAGAGCCGGGACGTGCTGGCGCGGGTGATCTACGGCTTCCGCCTGTCGGTGCTGTTCGGCTTCACGCTGACCCTTGTCAGCTCCGTGGTCGGGATCGCGGCGGGGGCGGTGCAGGGGTATTACGGCGGCTGGGTCGATCTCGGCTTCCAGCGCTTCATCGAGGTCTGGTCGGGGATGCCGCAACTGTACCTGCTCATCATCCTGGCAAGCGTCATCGAGCCGAGCTTCCTGACCCTGCTGGTCTTCCTGCTGCTGTTCTCCTGGATGAGCCTGACCGGCGTGGTGCGGGCGGAATTCCTGCGCGGCCGCAACCTGGACTATGTGCGGGCGGCGCGGGCGCTTGGCGTCTCCGACGCGGCGCTGATGACGCGCCACATCCTGCCCAACGCGATGGTGGCGACGCTGACGTTTCTGCCGTTCATCCTCTCGGGATCGGTCACCGTGCTGGCCAGCCTGGATTTTCTCGGGTTCGGCCTGCCGCCGGGCTCGCCCTCGCTGGGGGAGCTGGTGAACCAGGGCAAGAACAACCTCCAGGCGCCGTGGCTGGCGATCACCGGCTTCTTCGTGCTCGGCGGGATGCTGACACTGCTGATCTTCGTGGGCGAGGCGGTGCGCGATGCCTTCGACCCGCGCAAGCTGCCGGGTGGCGCCACATGACGCCCCTGCTGGACGTGCAGGACCTTTCGGTTGCCTTCGGCCCCAAGCGCGTGGTGAGGGGCGTGTCCTTCACCGTGGCGCGGGGGGAGACGGTGGCGCTGGTCGGCGAGAGCGGCAGCGGCAAGTCCGTCACCGCGCTGTCCTGCCTGCGGCTGCTCGCCGGCGCCGGCCACAACCCGGAAGGCCGCATCACGCTGGACGGCACGGATGTGCTCTCGGCGCAGGGGGAGGCGCTGCGGCGGCTGCGCGGCGGCGTCGCCGGGATGGTGTTCCAGGAGCCGATGACCTCGCTGAACCCGCTGCACACGGTGGGTCGCCAGGTGTCGGAGGCGGTGACCCTGCATCGCAACCTGTCCGGCGATGCGCTGCGCGCCCGGGTGGTGGAGCTGCTGACGCGGGCCGGCTTCCCGCAGGCGGAGGCGCGCCTCAACGCCTATCCGCACCAGTTGTCCGGTGGCCAGCGGCAGCGGGTGATGATCGCGGTGGCGCTGGCCAACGATCCGGCGCTGCTGATCGCGGACGAGCCGACCACGGCGCTCGACGTCACCATCCAGGCGCAGATCCTGGAACTGCTGGCCGACCTGAAGCGCCGGCTGTCCATGGCCGTGCTGCTGATCACGCACGACCTCCAGATCGTCCGCCGCCACGCCGACCGCGTGGTGGTGATGCGGCATGGGGAGGCGGTGGAGACCGGGCCGGTGGCCGAGATCTTCGGCGACCCGCAGCACGACTACACCAGGATGCTGCTGGCCACCCAGCCGCGCGGCCGCCCGCAGCCGGTGGCGCCGGGTGCGGAGACGCTGCTCCAGGGCGAGCAGGTGAAGGTCCACTTCCCGATCCGGGCCGGCCTCCTGCGGCGCACCGTCGGCCAGGTGAAGGCGGTGGACGGTGTTTCCCTTTCCATCCGTGAGGGTGAGACGGTGGGCCTGGTGGGCGAGAGCGGCAGCGGCAAGACGACGCTCGGCCTGGCCCTGCTCCGCCTCGAATCCAGCGAGGGGCCGATCACCTTCGAGGGCAGCGGCATCCAGGGCCTGTCCCGCAAGCAGCTGCGCCCGCTGCGGCGGCGCATGCAGATCGTCTTCCAGGACCCCTATGGCAGCCTGTCGCCGCGCATGACGGTGGCGGAGATCATCGGCGAGGGGCTGCGCGTCCACGAAAACCTTTCGCCGCGCGACTCGGAAAAGCGCGTGGGCGCGGTGCTGGAGGAGGTGGGCCTCGATGCCTCCATGCTCGCCCGCTACCCGCATGAGTTCAGCGGCGGCCAGCGCCAGCGCATCGCCATCGCCCGCGCCCTGGTGCTGAAGCCGCGGCTGGTGGTGCTGGACGAGCCGACCAGCGCGCTGGATGTCTCGGTCCAGGCGCAGGTGGTGGACCTGCTGCGGGACCTGCAGGCGCGGCACAAGCTGGCTTATTTGTTCATCTCGCACGACCTGCGCGTGGTGCGCGCGCTGGCGCACCGCATCATCGTGCTGAAGGACGGACGGGTGGTGGAGGAAGGCGAGGCGCAGGCGGTTGTCGAGGCGCCGCAACAGCCCTACACGCGCGCCCTGATGGCCGCCGCCTTCGACCTGGCCGCCACGCCTGGGGATGTGCGGCAATGAGCGAGGCGGAAGATGCGGTGATGCCGCCGCTGGACCGGCTGAAGCAGTTGCTGGATGCGCAGCAGGTGAAGCTCGGCGTGCATATCCGCAAGATGAACTCGCCCGGCAGCCCGGTGTATCGCTACGGCGAGAACATCTGGCCGGCCGCGACCATCCTGGTGACCTCCTTCGCCGGCACCGCGCTGGTGCACTACTACCTGGGCGGCGCGATCCTGGCGGTGGGCTGCTGGTGGTGGCTGTCCAAGGTGCAGCCGCGCATCCGCGACGGCGTGTTCGAGCGCGCCACCGCCTGGGCCCTGCAATCGGACGAGCATTTCGACGCGCTCTGGGCCAAGGGCGTGCTCAGCCTTTACGCCGAACTGCCGGACGGCCGGAAATTCGCCGCGGCCCGGCGCGACGACTGGCGCGGCTTCGCGCGGCTGGTCTTCCGGGAAACCAATTCGGCGAAGGATGCCGCCTGATGGCCGTGCTGCTGTCCACCAAGCCCGCCGCCATGGCGATGTGGCGCGATGCGCTGCTGGCGCTGGACCCCGGCCTCGAGATCCGCATGTTCCCCGATTCCGGCGACCTGGCCGCGATCGAGGCCGCGGTGGTCTGGACGGCGCATGACATGGCGGAGCTGCGGCGCTACCCGAACCTGCGCCTCATCGTCTCCATGGGCGCCGGCGTGGACCATCTGCTGCGCCCGCCGGGGCCGCCGCCGGGCATTCCGGTGGCGCGGCTCGTGGACCGCATGCTGACCAGCCAGATGGGCGAGTGGGTGCTGCTGAACGTGCTGCGCTTCCACCGCCAGGACCTGGACTACCGGGACCTGCAACGCGAGAAGGTCTGGCACGAACTGCCGGCCCCGGTGACGGCCGAAACCCCGGTCGGCTTCCTCGGCCTGGGCGAGCTTGGCACCCATGCCGCGGGGTTGCTGCGCGGCCTCGGCTTCCCGGTGATGGGCTGGTCGCGGCGTCCGAAGCAGGTGGCGGGGGTCGAGACCTTCCACGGGGCGGAGGGCCTGGCGGCCATGGCGGCGCGCAGCCGCATCCTGGTCTGCCTGCTGCCGCTGACGCCGGAAACCCGTGGCATCGTCGACGCTCGCCTGCTCGGCCTGCTGCCGCGTGGCGCCTTCGTCATCAACGGGGCCCGGGGCGGGCATGTGGTGGACGCGGATCTGCTGGCGGCGCTTGAATCAGGACAGGTGGCCGGTGCCGCGCTCGACGTCTTCGCGCCGGAACCGCTGCCGGCGGACCACCCCTACTGGGCGCATCCGCGTGTGGTGATGACCCCGCACGCGGCCAGCATCACCATCCCCGAAAGCGCCGCGCCGCAGGTGGTCGAGAACCTCCGGCGCGCCAGAGCCGGCGAGCCGCTGCTGAACCTTGTGGACTTCGCCGCCGGCTACTGATTTCAGCCGGTCTTGCGGGCGTCGTTGTCGGCCACCACCGTCTCCCGCGCCGTCTGCTCCGCCTGCGTCATGATGCTGCGCATGTCGCGCAGGAAGGCGGCACCCTTGAGGGTGCGCTGGACCAGCACGCTGCGGCGGTCCATCGGGTCGACCTTCCGACGCGCCAGGTCGAGCTCTCCCAGCCGGTCGAGTGCGCGGGTGATGGCAGGCTTCGAAACGTTCAGCTCGGCCGCCAGGCCGCGGACGGTGTGGGGGCCGTCCGTCAGGTAGACCGTCAGGAAGACGCCCAGTTGGCGGGCCGATAGGTCCGGCCCATCGCGGCGCACCAGCGCCACGACCGTGTCGCGCAGGATCCCCACCAGCTGGTCGGAAGATGCTTGGTTGGCCATTCTGTCTAATCCTTATTCGGCGTGCCCGCGGCTGGCTGACGCCGCCTTGTCTGCGACGCCGCTTCGGCCAGTGGCACGCCCGATGTTGTCCCGCCTCGCGAAGGGTGCTGCTCCGACATGCCCTTGTCAGAGCGCCGCGAGCCAGAAAGTTCCTGTTCCATCTCGAATTCGTTACCGGTCTACCGGTGTTGCGCGGCAGCAAGCGCCGAGATCGCCGCGGACAGCGCACGCGCCGCCTGGATTTCGCCACCCTCCGGGCGTCCGGGGCGCCCCGAGTCGTTCCACGCATACAGGTCCAGATGGGCCCAACGGACCTCCTTCGGCACGAAATGCCGCAGGAACAGGGCCGCGACCACGGCGCCCGCCATTGGCTTGCTGCTGACGTTGTTCAGGTCCGCAACGGGACTGTCCAGCCACGAAACGTAGTTTTCCGCGAGCGGGAGCTGCCACACGGGATCGTGATTCGCCAAACCGGCCTGCAGCACCGCTTGGGTCAAACTGTTTTCGTTGCAGAACAGGGCGGGCAGGTCCGGCCCCAGCGCGACACGGGCCGCGCCGGTCAATGTCGCCGCGTCCAGCAGCAGGTCCGGCTGCTGTTCGGCCGCGTAGGCCAGCAGGTCCGCCAGCACCAGGCGGCCCTCTGCGTCGGTGTTGCCGATCTCCACCGTCAGCCCCTTCCGGGTGCGGATGACGTCGAGCGGCCGGAACGAGGTGCCGGAGACGCTGTTTTCCACCGCGCCCACCAGCAGCAGCAGGCGGATCGGCGCGCGGGCGCGCATCAGCATCTCCGCCGTCGCGATCATCGCCGCGGCGCCGCCCATGTCCTTCTTCATGCGCAGCATGCCGGCGGCCGGCTTCAGGTCCAGCCCGCCGCTGTCGAAGCACACGCCCTTGCCGCACAGCGCCACCAGCGGGCCATCGGCGGCGCCCTGCCAGCGCAGGACGGCGACGCGCGGCGCCCGCGGACTGCCCTGGCCCACGGCAGCGACGGCGGGGAAGCCAGTTTCCAGCGCCTCGCCCGAGATCACCTCGAAGGCGGCGTCATGGGCGGCGGCGAGGCGGCCCACGGCGTCCGCCAGTTCGGCCGGGCCCAGGTGGTTGGCCGGCTGGTTCACCAGGTCGCGCCCGGCGTGGATGGCGGCGGCCTGCTGCTGCGCCGCTTCGGTGCCGGGCATCGCCAGCAACTGCGCCGGCCGCCGCCCCGGCTTCGATTTCAGCCCGGTGAAGCGGTAGGCGCCGAGACACCAGCCGAGGGTCGCCGCCACCGGGTCCGGCGCCCCCTCGATCCGCCAGGTCGAGTCCTCGGGCAGCGCGAAGGGCAGGGCGCCGAAGGCCCAGGGGCTGCCGGCGGCCGATTGGTCCTCGCCCAGGCCGAGCACGGCGCCGGCCAGCCCGGATTCGCCCGGGAGAAGCTGCCATTCCTGCGCCCGGCCGGTGAAGCCGCTGGCCCGAAGGAAGTTGGCGGCGATCGGCGGCAATCGATCCAGCAGCGCCGGCAGGCTGGCCGGGGCGACGGCATGAAGCGGCAGCGCGGATTCAGCGGATGTGACAAGGCCGGGCAGCATGAAACCTCCAGTTGATTTGGTTGGCATGAAGTTCCGCTTTCACGATCAGGCAGAACAATATTCCGTGATAGTTTCGCAGAAGATCCGAAACACTACCGGAATCGGACAGCCTCCCGATTAGTTAATTTCTCCGCGTCGCCTCGCGATGATACCGCCGCTACATGCGGATATTGCTTTGGTACTGGGGCCGTCGCGGCGGTGGGGCACAATTCACGCTCGGGCTGGCGCGCGCCCTGGCGGCACGCCCGGAGATCGACCTGCGCCTGTCGTTGTCCGCGCAGGGCGAAATGCTGGGCGATTTCGAGGCGCTGCGCCGGCCGATTGCCATGGTCGACACCTACCGTGACCTGACCGGCTTCGCCACCGGCCTCGCCCGGCTTCCGCTGTTGCGCCGGCGGTTCCTGGCGGCGGCGCAGGAGGCCGATGTCGTGGTGTCCAGCATGGCGCATCTCTGGACTCCTTTGGTGGCACCTGGACTGGCGCAGCCGGCCCAAAGGCGGCCCGCCTACGTCCCCGTCATCCACGACGCGGCGCCGCATCCGGGCGACCCGGCCTGGGCCTGGGACTGGCGGCTGGGCCGGGAACTGCGCAGCGCGCGCGCCGCCGTGGCCCTGTCCGACACCGTCGCCGCATCGCTCGCGGCCCGTGCGCCAGGGCTGCCGCTGATCCGCATGCCACTGCCCGCGCTGCTCACCGGCGCCGCGCCCGCGCGCACCGCCAGGCCCGCCAACCCGCCGGGACAGCTTCGGCTGCTGTTCTTCGGCCGCCTGCAGACCTACAAGGGCCTGGACCTGCTGCGCGACGCCTTCCGCATCCTGCACGGCGCCCATCCGGGGGTGAGCCTGCGCGTGGTCGGCGAGGGTGAGGCCGGGGCCGGTCTCGCGGAGTTGCCCGGCGTGCAGTTCGAGCGCCGCTGGGTGCCGGAATCGGAAATCCCGGACCTGCTGGCAGCCGCGGACGCGGTGGTGCTGCCCTATCGCGAGGCCAGCCAGTCCGGCGTCGTGCCGCAGGCGCTGGCCATGGGGGTTCCGGTGGTCGCAACCCCGGTCGGTGGGCTGCGCGAACAGGTGCGGCCCGGCGCGGGTGGCGTGCTGGCCGCCGCGGTGGATGCGGCGGCGCTGGCCGAGGCGCTGGCCGGGCTGCTCGACCCGGCCCGGCTCGAATCGCTGCGGCGCGAGGCCGCCGCGGTCGGCGCCGCGCAGGCCGACTGGACCGGCGCCGCCGAGGCCCTGGTCGGCGGCCTGGCCCGCGTCCTGCGTCCGGAGCAGCAATCCAGCCCCGTTCCGAACCGGGCGCCGTCCAACCGTCAGGCCAGCAGCCGGCCCACCCGGTCCAGCAGCGCCACGGCGGTGTAGGGCTTGCCGAGGAAATTGACGCCCTCGTCCAGCCGGCCCTGGTGGATGATGGCGTTGCGCGTGTAGCCGGTGGTGAACAGCACCGGCAGCAGCGGACGGCGGGCCAGCGCCGCCGCGGCCACTTCGCGCCCGTTCATCGGACCGGCCAGCACCACGTCGGTGAACAGCAGCGTCACCTCGGGGTGGGCCTCCAGCAGCGCCAGGGCGGTCGGGCCATCGGCGGCGGCGAGCACGCGGTAGCCCGCCTCCTCCAGCGCCGTCACGGCGAAGTCCCGCACCATCGATTCATCCTCGACCACGAGCACGGCGCCGCCGAAATGGGCGACGTCGGAGACCGGGCGCGGGATCTCCGGCGGAGGCGGCAGGGCGGCGGCCTCCGCATCGCGCAGCCGGGGCAGGTACAGCTTCACCGTGCTGCCCTGCCCGGGTTCGCTGTAGATCGCGGCATGACCGCCGGATTGCCGGGCGAAGCCATACACCTGGCTCAGCCCGAGCCCGGTGCCCTGGCCGACCGGCTTGGTGGTGAAGAACGGCTCGAAGGCCCGGCTGATGACATCGGCGGACATGCCGGTGCCGGTGTCGGTGACGCAGATCGCCACATACTGCCCGGGCACCAGATCCTCCCGCCCCGCGACATAGGCCTCGTCCAGGTGGACGTTCGCGGTCTCGATGGTCAGCTTGCCGCCGGCGGTCATGGCGTCGCGCGCATTCACCGCCAGGTTCAGCAGCGAGGATTCCAGCTGGTTCGGGTCGGCATGGGTGCGCCACAATCCGCCGGCCAGCACGGTCTCGATCTCGATGTCCTCGCCCAGGGTGCGGCGCAGCAGGTCGGACATGCCGGCCACCAGCCGGTTGGCATCCACCACCTCCGGCGCCAGCGGCTGCTGGCGGGAGAAGGCGAGCAGCCGCTGGGTCAGCGCCGCGGCCCGGTTCGCGCCTTCCGCCGCGTTGTCGAGGCTGCGGCGCAGCCGATCCTGCACCGGCTCCTCCGCCGGCGTGCAGGGCAACTCGCCCAGGCGACGGCGGGCGAGCGCCAGGTTGCCCAGCACCACGGTCAGCAGGTTGTTGAAATCATGCGCGACGCCGCCGGTCAGCCGGCCCACCGCCTCCATCTTCTGCGACTGCCGCAGCTGCGCTTCCGCCCGGGCGCGGCCGGCGGCGGCGGCCATCAGCCGGGCGTTGGTTTCCGCCAGGTCGCGGGTGCGCTCGCCGACGCGGGCTTCCAGCGCATCGTTCAGCCGGCGCAGATCCTCCTCCCGGCCATGCAGGCTGCGGGCCGCCTCGGCGAGGGCGGCGCTGATGCCGGCGACCTCGTCGACCCGCGTCGGCACCGGCGCCACCTGTTCCCCCCGCCCCATCGCCACCGCCTGGGCGGCGAGCAGGCGCATCGGGTGGGCAATGCGGTGCGCGACCAGCAGCGCCAGCATCACGGAGACCGCGGCCAGGGCCGCGCCGACCCCGCCGAGCAGCAGCAGCGTGCGGCGCAGCGGCCCGGTCAGCACCGCATCCGGCACGCCGACGGCGATGCGCCAGCCGGCGATGGCGGAGCGCGCATAGGTGCCCAGGACCGCCGTGCCCTCGGCCGTGGTGCCGCGCCAGGTGCCCTCCCACCCGGTGGTGTTGGCCTGCAGGTCGGCGGTGGCGGATTGGCCGACGAAGTCATCGTGCCGCGCGTTGCGCGCCAGGATGCGGCCGGCGCCATCCACCACGGCAAGCGTCCAGCCTTCCGGCGCCTGGCGGTCCTCCAGCACCTGGCGGATGCGGGCCGCGGGCGCGCTGAGGCTGAGGAACAGCGGGGCGGCCCAGCCCTCCACCGGCACAGGCACCGGCACCGGCAGTTCCACCGCGAACATCGGCATCTGCACGGCCACGCCCTCGAACAGGTCGGTCACCACGACGCGGTCCGCATCCGGCTTCGGGCTCGGCAGTGGCGAGTTGGTGGGCGGCGCCGCACCCTCCGGCTGCCAGGCGTTCAGGATCTGCCGGCCGGTCGCGTCGCGCAGCACGGTCGTCACGCCCAGCCGCTCGCGCAGCTCGATGGCCTGGCGATGGAAGTCCGCGAGGTCCCCGGCGCGCAACTGCGGCGACAGGGCCAGCAGGTTCAGGGTCGCCGCCATGCCGTTGAGGTCGCGGTCCACCGCCAGCGCCACGGCGCGCGCGGTATCGAGGGCCGCATCCTCCAGCCGGTGCCGCTCCGCGGTGGCGAAACGGGTCGAGAGGGCGGCGACGAAGACCAGGATGGGCAGTGCCAGGGCCGCGGCGAACAGCGCCAGGTGCCGGCGCACCGGGTACAATCGGGCCGTGCCGCCCGCCGGGCGTGCTTCCGCCGGCTCCGATCGGCCTGGCTCGGACGCAGGGGGGCGAGGCGCGGCCGTGTCCAAGCAGGCTGGCTCCGGACTGCTGGAGGGTGTGGCGGCAATGCGGCGAGGGTGCGGCGGCATTCCGGCTTGCCGCACCCTTCCCATGCCCCCTGGCTTGACGCCGCGCAAGCGGGGGCATCCGGCAGAACCGCCTCCCCGGTCCGGACGCGCGGGTCTTTTGTCGGACCCGGGCCATGTCAAACCGCCTGCGCGTCGCCATATGCAAAGGCTGTTGAGTAGCCGGAACGGCGCCGGTGAACGACGGCGGTGCCGCCGTGGCGGCACCCGGCCTAGGAGCGACCTGCGATGAGCGACCCCCAGCCCGGCCAGCCTGCGTCCCGCGTCGAAATTCCCGCACCGCGCTGGGATGGCCGCCGCGTGCTGTTCGAGGTGCTGGACGAGGACCGGCTGGTGCCCTGCGCGATTTCCATGAACGCGCTGCAGGACATCAGCGAAATGCGCCGCTTCAAGCCGGCCGACCTGATGAAGTGTTTCGAGACGGTGCGGCCGAAGATCGAGGCGATCGCGCTGGACAAGCACCGTGCCCGATCCGATGCTGCCTCCGGCCTTTTGAACATCTGGTCGGACGACATCGACGATGCGGCCGAGGCCGCCCGGCCTGACTGAATTCACCGACACCCGAGACAAGGACGACCGCCATGGCCAAGGGCCAGCTCCGCTCCAACCGCGAAGCCAAGAAACCGAAGGCGGCGAAGAAGCCGGAAGCCGCCCCGGCCTCCGCCTTCACCCGCGAGCCGACCAAGAAGGCCCCCCCCGCCAAGGGGAGCTGACCTCCGGCCGCCGTCAGGCCACCAGGCGGCGTTCCGCCTTCAGGCAACGAGACGGCGTTCCGCCTTCAGGCAACGAGACGGCGTTCCGCCTTCAGGCAACGAGACGGCGTTCCGCCTTCAGGCAACGAGACGGCGTTCCGCCGTGGGCGGCAGGAAGGCGTCGGTATAGACATCCTCCGGCTTCAGCTTCGGCGTCATGCCATAGGCTTCCTCCACCGCCGCGAGGCCGAGCTGGAAGCGGGAGGGCACGACGGAGGACAGGCCGTTGGCGGTGACGTGGGGCGAGGCGATCTGCTCCCGGAATGAGACCTCCTGCCGCTCGGCCTCGATCGCAACGTCGGTCAGCGGCTCCGCCGCCTTCAGCCCGGCGATGCAGGCGGCCGGGTCGGCATAGGCGGCCTGCAGGGACCGGATGCCGCCGCGCACCACGGCGCGCACCAGCTCCGGGTTGCGCCGCGCATAGTCCCGCGTGGTCAGCCAGCAGGTGCCGTACAGCGGCAGGCCGAAATCGCGGTACCAGAGGATGCGCTGCTGCGGCCAATCCATGCCCAGCGCCTTCAGCGACATGCCGGTACTGGTGGCGGCCCGGGTGATGCCCTCCGCCCGTCCCTGCACCAGCATCGGCTCCCGCAGCTCGGGTCGCACCGTCAGCCAGTTGACCTTGGACGCGTCGAAGCCGGCGGCGCGGGCGAAGGCGGGAAAGATCTGGCGGCCGGCGTCGCTGTCCGGCGCGGCCAGGGTGCGGCCTTCGAAATCCTTCGGCGTGCGGATCGGGCCCTCGGCGCGGACGGTGGCGCAGAGCAGGCTGCGGTCGCCGAACACGCCGACGACGACCAGGCCGGCGTTCGGGTTCTCGGCGATGAACTTGAT
Organism: Falsiroseomonas sp. E2-1-a20; assembly: GCF_051433195.1. Lineage (NCBI taxonomy): Bacteria > Pseudomonadati > Pseudomonadota > Alphaproteobacteria > Acetobacterales > Roseomonadaceae > Falsiroseomonas > Falsiroseomonas sp. E2-1-a20. The sequence continues at coordinate 17,036 of NZ_JBHMFT010000023.1, forward strand.
CACCGGGTTGATGTCGGCCTGCGCGATCTCGTAGGCGCCGCCGGCGACGTCGATCGGGACGCGGCCGGAGCCGAAGCCGCGGTCGATCTGGATGTCGATGCCGGCGTCGCGGAAGAAGTTGCGCTGGCGGCCGAACAGCATGAAGGCGTTGGGCCCCTGGAACGCCCAGTCCACCTGGTACTTCACCCGTGGCAGGGCGGCCTGCCCGTGGCCGATGCGCGGGGTGGCGAGGAGGGAGACACCGGCGGCGAGGCCGAGTTGGCGGCGGGACAGGCTCATGCGGCGAGACCCTTTCGAGACCGGGACCGCGGGGATACGCGGGCCGCCGGCGAAGGATCCGGCGAAGGACCTGGCAGCAAGTGGTGTGCCAGGACCTGATCCTCGCAAGTTCGCCGATGCCGCCGCGGTTGCAGGCAGGCCGCCCAGCATTCTGGCGCGGAAAGCGGCAGGACCACAGGCTCAAGCCGCGCCGGCCGGCGCTCGCGCGCTGTTCAAGCGACATGCGGCCCCAGTCATGGCACAGCCGCCGCCACCGCGAGTCGCGACCAGGACATCAGCGGCTGGAGCCCGATATTGAGTGTGAACCCGACCGGCCAGCGCATCTCCATCCTGCGCTTCGTCCTGATCTTCGGCGTGGTCCTTCTGCACGTGCCTCCATATGTTCCGATCTCGGAACTGGAACCGGGTACCTTTGCCTGGGTCAAGGCCTTCTTCCAGCACGCGATGTTCCGCTGTTCCGTCCCGGTGCTGACGGTGGTGTCCGGCTACCTGCTGTTCCGGTCCGGGCTGGACCTGGATTATGGGAAGCTGGTCCAGAAGAAGGTGCGCACGCTGCTGGTGCCGTTCCTGGCCTTCAACCTGCCGCTGGTGGCGATGGTCGTGCTGCTGCAGGTCCAGTTCGATGTATCGATCTCCACCCAGCTGGTCCCGTTCGACTGGGCGACGATGCTCGATGCGACGCTTGGGCTGGCGGCGCCGCCGGTGAACTACCCCCTGAACTTCCTGCGCGACCTGTTCGTCCTGGCGCTGCTGGCGCCCCTGCTCGGCTGGCTGCTGCGTCGTGCGCCCTGGCTCGGCCTGGCGCTGGTCCTGGTCGTGGCGCTGGAGAACCTGGACAAGGAACTGGTGCTGCGGACGGAAATGCTGGTGACCTTCTACCTGGGCGGTCTTGCGGCGGTACACCGCTGGAACCTGCAGGCGTGGGACCGGTTCGCATGGCCCTGCCTGGCGCTGTTCGTCGCCGCCTGCGCCTTCGTGGTCGAGACGCGGGAGGAGAACACCGTGTGGCTGGGCATGGCCGCCCCGCTACTGGTCTGGCCCGCGGCCTCGCTGCTGGTCGGCACGCGGCTGGGTGGCTGGCTGGCGCGGCTGAGCCGGCACAGCTTCTTCCTGTTCCTGACCCACAGCGTGGTGCTGGTGGTGGCCTGGGAGGCTTTCCAGCACCTTGGCGAGCCGGTCCCCTATCCGCTGTTCTGGGTCGCCACGCCGGTCCTGGCCACCGCGCTGCTGGTCGGCGTGCACGCGCTGGGCACCCGGCACCTGACCGGCCTGTTCGACCTGCTGCTCGGCGCGCGGACCGCGCCGCGTGATGCCCTGAACCAGCGGCCGGTTGGGGCTGCCGAAAGCCGCGCCTGAAGCCGCCGGCGCACGGTCAGACCCCGACGCGCTCCGCCGCCCCGCGCAGGAAGCCGCCCAACGCCCGGTGGAACACCGGCTCGTCCAGCAGGAAGGCGTCGTGGCCCTTGTCGGTGGCGATCTCGACGAAGGAGGTGTTGGCCGCCGCGGCGTTCAGGGCGCGCACCAGGGCGCGGGATTCCTCGGTCGGGAACAGCCAGTCGCTGCTGAAGGACGCGACCAGGAAGCGCGTGGCGGTGCCGCGGAACGCGGCGGCCAGGTCGCCGCCATGTTCCGTCGCCATGTCGAAGTAGTCCATGGCGCGGGTGATGGTCAGGTAGCTGTTGGCGTCGAAGCGGGTGACGAAGGTGCTGCCCTGGTGGCGCAGGTAGCTTTCCACTTCGAACACGTCCTCGAGGAAGGTGAGCGCCGAGGCTCCGCGCAGCCGGCGGCCGAACTTCCGGCCCAGCGCGGCCTCCGACAGGTAGGTGATGTGGGCGACCATGCGGGCTACGGACAGGCCCTTGGCCGGGATGCGCCCATCCTCCCAGTAGCGGCCGCCGACCCAGTCCGGGTCGCCATGGATGGCGGCGCGGCCGACTTCGTGGAAGGCGATGTTCTGCGCCGAATGATAGGCGGCGCAGGCGATGGGCGCGGCGGCGACAACCATCTCGGGGAAGGTCGCGGCCCATTCCAGCACCTGCATGCCGCCCATCGAGCCACCGACCACCGCCAGCAGCCGCCCGATGCCGAGCCGGTCCACCAGCAGCTTCTGGGCGCGCACCATGTCGCGGATGGTGATGGAGGGGAAATCCGTGCCGTAGGGCCGCCCCGTGCCCGGCATCGGCTCGGCGGGGCCGGAGGAGCCCATGCAGCCGCCGAGGACATTGGCGCAGATCACGAAGAAACGGTCAGTGTCCACCGGCCGGCCCGGCCCGACCACCGCCTCCCACCAGCCCGGCTTGCCGGTGATGGGGTGCGGTTCCGCCACATACTGGTCGCCGGTCAGGGCATGGCAGACCAGCACGGCGTTGCTGCGCTGGGGGTTCAGCTTGCCATAGGTGCGGTAGGCCACCGCCAGCGGCGCCAGCACCGCACCGGAGTCGAGCGCCAGGCCCTCGGCGAAGACCGCGCGCTGGTGGTCGATCTGCGGGGCGGGGGCGACGGCCTGGGTCATGTGTCCCGGACAGGATTTCCGCGCCACGAATAGGGCCGCCGCCCCCGCGCGGCAACTGGCGCGTGTGCGGCCCGCCTTGGCGGCGCCCGTCCTGCCTTGGCGGCGCCTTCCGCCGCGTCTATGCAACAGGCTTAACCTTCGCTTCCGGACACGCCCCGATGACCGTCATGCCGCGCCCGTCCATCCTCTCGGTGGAGCCCTATGTCGGCGGCGAATCGAAGGTGCCGGGGGTGAACCGCATCATCAAGCTGTCCTCCAACGAGGGCGCCTTCGGCCCGCCCCCCGCCGCCATCGCCGCCATCGCCGGCGCGGCGAAGGACGCGCACCGCTACCCCGATGGCGGCGCGACCGCGCTGCGGGAGGCAATCGGCGCACGCTTCGGCCTGGAGCCCTCTCGCATCGTCTGCGGCAACGGCTCCGACGAGATCCTGACCCTGCTCATCCTGGCCTATGGCGGGGAGGGGACGGAGATCGTCATGTCCGCGCATGGCTTCCTGATGTACGACCTGGCCGGGCGCTGGGCCGGCTGCCGCGTCATCAAGGTGCCGGAGCGCGACCTGGTGGCGGATGTGGACGGCCTGCTGGCCGCCGTCGGGCCGCGCACCAAGCTGCTGTTCCTGGCCAACCCGAACAACCCGACCGGCAGCATCCTGCCGCAATCCGAGCTGGTGCGGCTGCGGCGCGGCCTGCCGGGCGACGTGCTGCTGGTGCTTGATGCCGCCTATGCCGAGTACGTGACGCGGCCGGACTACGACCCGGGCCAGGCGCTGGTCGATGCCGGCGACAACACGGTGATGACGCGCACCTTCTCCAAGATCTTCGGCCTCGGCGGGATGCGGCTCGGCTGGTGCTACGCGCCTGCGGCGGTGGTGGACGTGCTGGGGCGCGTGCGCGGGCCGTTCAACGTCAGCGGCGCCGCCATGCAGGCTGGCATCGCGGCGCTGGCGGAGCCGGGCTGGGTCGAGACGTCCGTCGCGCACAACACCGAATGGCGCGGCAAGGTGGCCGCGGCGTTGCAGGCGGCGGGCCTCAAGGTCTGGCCGAGCGAGGGCAATTTTCTCCTCGTCGATTTCGGGGATGCCGCGCGCGCCGGGGCGGCCGATGCGCATCTGCGGTCTCGCGGGCTGATCGTGCGGGCGATGGGCTCCTACGGGCTCGCCCCATGTCTTCGCATCACCATCGGCACCGCCGAGGAATGCCAGGCCGTCACCGAGGCGCTGACCGAATTCACCCGGCATGGCTGAGCCTCTTTTCGAGCGGCTCTGCCTGCTCGGCGTCGGGCTGATCGGCTCCTCCCTGGCGCGGGTGGCGCGCGAACGCGGCGACATCGCGCGCACGGTGGTGGCGCATGCCAAGACACCGGCGACGCTGGACCGCGTCCGCGAACTCGGCATCGCCGATGTGGTGGAGGCGGACCCTGCGAAGGCCGTCGAGGGCGCCGACTGCGTGGTGTTCTGCGTGCCGGTCGGCGCCAATGCGGAGGTGATGGCGCAGGTCGCGCCGCATCTGAAGCCGGGCGCCATCCTCACCGATGTCGGCTCCACCAAGATGAGCGTGCTGCGGGATCTCGGCCCGCTGTTGCCGCGCGGCGTGCACCTGGTGCCGGGGCATCCGATGGCCGGCACGGAACACTCCGGCCCGGATGCCGGCTTCCCGGAGCTGTTCCAGGGCCGCTACGTCATCCTGACGCCCCGCCCCGGCACCGACCCGGAGGCGGTCGAGAAGGTGCGGGAGATGTGGCGCCGCGCCGGCAGCATGATCGAAACCATGGATGCGGCGACGCATGACAAGGTCGTCGCCATCGTCAGCCACCTGCCGCACCTGCTGGCCTTCACCATCTGCTCCACCGCCGACGACCTGGCGGAGGAGACGAAGGAGCAGGTGCTGAAATTCGCCGCCTCCGGCTTCCGCGACTTCACCCGCATCGCATCGAGCGACCCGACGATGTGGCGCGACGTCTTCCTGAACAACCGGGAGGCGCTGCTGGAGATGCTGGCGCGGTTCACGGAGGACGCGCATGCGCTGGGCCGCGCCGTGCGCTGGGGCGAGGCGGGCTTCATCGAGGACCGCATCCAGCGCGGGCGGAAGATCCGGCGCGGGCTGATCGAGCGCAAGCAGGCCTAGCGCCGCGAGGCGCGGGAGGCGGTAGCTTTCCCACTCGGTCTGCCCATATCTTCGCCTATGTCCTGCGACGGCGACATCCTGCTCTGGTCCGAGCAACAAGCCGACCTGCTGCGCCGCATGGCGCGCGGGGAACGGGTGAACGGGCTGGACTGGGCGAACGTGGCCGAGGAGATCGAGAGCGTGAGGCGCATCGAACTCCACGCCGTCGAGAGCCAGCTTCGGGTGGCGCTGACGCATCTCATCCTCGCCGCCTTTTCGGCGGATCGGGACCCGGTGGCGCAGTGGTGCGTCGAGGCGCGGGCCGCGCTGACGACGGCCGGCCGCATCTACGCGCCCAGCATGGCGCAACGGCCGCGGCTTGATCAGGTCTGGGAGGATTCCTGGGATTTCGCAGCCGGCAAGTTGGCGATCGGCGGGGTCCACCTGCCCGACATGCCGCCACTGCCCTTCGTGCTGGAGGAACTGCTGGGACGGAACCGCGACATCGCCCGCCTGCTGGCCCGCCTCACCGCCTGAGCACCAGCACCGCCGCCAGCCCCTGCAGCGCCACCGTAACCCACAGCGCCGCCTCCGCGGAGGCCACCTCCCGCAGCAGCCCGAAGCCGGCCGGGGCGAAGGCGTAGAAGGCCTGGTTGATCGCCTGCATCAGCGCCACTACCCGCCCGACATCGGCGGCCGGAAACTCCGCCTGGGCGATCAGCGGCGGCAGCGACAGCAAATTGCCGACGCCGAGGCCGAACAGCGCGCAGCCCAGCAGCAGCATCGGCACGGAATCTCCCGCCACCAGCAGCGCCAGGCTGCCCGCCATCTGCACCGCGAAGGTGGCGGCCGCCGCCCAGCGCCGGCGAGGACCGCCGGGCAGCACCCAGCCTGTCACGGTGCGGCCGAGGACGGCGAAGACCGTGACCACCGCCATCGCCAGCCCTGCCCCGCGCACGCCGAGGGCCGGGACCAGCAGGGACACCAGGTGCGTCACCAGCCCCATCTGCGCGAACAGCCCGATGGCGAAGGCCAGCGACAGGCCGCGGAACACCCGGTCCCGCACCAGCGTGCCGCGGCTGCGCGCCGGCGGGGCAGGCCGGACAGGCGGCGGCGCGGCATCGCCATCCGCGTATTGCCCGGACTCCGCCGGCCCGCGCCCCAGCACCCGCGCCGCCAGCGGCCAGGCCACGCCCAGCAGCGCGGCTGCAATGACGGCGGTGGCGACACCGAACCCCCAGCCCGCGATCAGCCAGGCCCAAAGCGGCGTCATCAGGATGCCGCCGACGCTGGCGCCGTTATAGGCCATGGCCAGCGCCGCCGGCCGGCGCCGCTCGAACCAGGGGGAGATCATGGCGTTGATCGCCGCCCCGCTGGTCAGCGCCCAGCCCATGCCGGTCAGCGTCGCCGCGCCGAAGATCAGCCAGGGCAGGTGACCGAATCCCCATCCCAGCAGCCCGGCCGCCGAGGCCACCGCCCCAGCCCGGGTCACCGCCGCCACGCCCCAGCGCCGGTGCAACTCCGGCAGTTGCGCCACCAGCGCGGCCGCGACGAGAAAATGCCAGGTCACCGCCGCCGACAGCAGCCCGATCGACCAGCCGCGGCCCTGCGCCAGTGTCGCGATGTAGATCCCCGGGCCGTAGAAGCCGATTCCCCAGGCGAAGACGGCCAGCACGAAGGCCCCCGCCACCACCCGCCACCCGTCGAAACGCTGCGCCATCGGCCGATCCTGGCGCGTCGGACGCGGCCTGGGAACGACCCGGACGGCGCGAGATGAGTTGCCGCACCGCAATGCGCATGCTAAGGCGCCGCCGCCGCACAAAGGGGACTGTCACACCTGTCCCCCGGACCCGCGCGCCGTAGGTTTACGCTCCGACCAGAGACAGGACCGGGATCCCCTTGGCCTCCGCAACGACAGACGTCGCATCTGGCACTGCCAGGACCCCGAACCCCACCGGGTTGTCGGAGCGCTATGCGCTCGCGCTGCTCGGCATCGTCGACGATCTGCGCGCGAAGGAACCCGGCGCCGCGGACCGCATCGCGACGGACCTCGACAATTTGTTCCAGCTCTGGGAGGGCGATGCCGGCTTCCGGTCCTTCGTGGCCGACCCGCGGCTCGACAGCGCGGAACAGAAGCGCGCCATCTTCGCGGTGCTCGACCGGGCCGGCATCGGCACGGAAGTGCGCAACCTGCTCGGCGTGATGATCGTCAATCGCCGCCTGGCGCAGTTGCCGGAAGTCGCCGCCAGCTTCGGCGCGCTGCTCGCGACCCGTCGCGGCCAGCAGATCGCCACCGTCTCCACCGCCCATGGCCTCACCGACACGCAGCGCTCGCAGATCGTCGCGCGGCTGACGGAGGCCGGGTATTCCGGCGTGCAGTTGAAGGAACTCGTGGACCCGACCCTGCTGGGTGGTCTCGTGGTCCGGATCGGCTCGCGCCTGTACGACAATTCTCTCAAGTCCAAGCTGCAGCGCCTGCAGTACGCCATGAAGGGGGCCGCCTGATGGATATCCGTCCTGCCGAAATCTCGGAGATCCTGAAGGCTCAGATCTCCGGCTTCGACGCCGAAGCCAATGTCGCCGAAGTCGGCACCGTGCTGACCGTGGGCGACGGCATCGCCCGCGTCTTCGGCCTGCAGAACGTCATGGCCGGTGAGCTGGTGGAATTCCCCGGCGCCGGCATCAAGGGCATGGCGCTGAACCTCGAGACCGACAATGTCGGCGTCGTCATTTTCGGCGACGACAAGGGCGTGAAGGAAGGCGACACCGTCTCCCGCACCGGCGAGATCGTGGACGTCGGCGTCGGCAAGGGTTTCCTCGGCCGCGTCGTCGACGCGCTGGGCAACCCGATCGACGGCAAGGGCCCGATCGCCATCGAGAAGCGCATGCGCGTCGAGGTGAAGGCGCCCGGCATCATTCCGCGGAAGTCGGTGCATGAGCCGATGCAGACCGGCATCAAGGCGATCGACGCCCTGATCCCGATCGGCCGAGGCCAGCGCGAGCTGATCATCGGTGACCGCCAGACCGGCAAGACCGCCGTCATCCTGGACACCATCATCAACCAGAAGGTGGCCAACGAGGCCGCGGGCGATGATGACAGCAAGAAGCTGTTCTGCATCTACGTCGCGGTCGGCCAGAAGCGCTCCACTGTCGCCCAGCTGGTGAAGACGCTGGAAGAGAACGGCGCGATGGAATACTCCATCATCGTCGCCGCGACGGCCTCCGATCCGGCGCCGATGCAGTTCCTGGCGCCCTACACCGGCTGCACGTTGGGCGAATATTTCCGCGACAACGCGATGCACGCGGTCATTTTCTACGACGATCTGTCGAAGCAGGCCGTCGCCTACCGCCAGATGTCGCTGCTGCTGCGCCGCCCGCCGGGCCGCGAGGCCTATCCGGGCGACGTGTTCTACCTGCACAGCCGCCTGCTGGAGCGGGCCGCGAAGATGAACGACGATTTCGGCGCCGGGTCGCTGACCGCGCTGCCGGTCATCGAGACGCAGGCCGGCGACGTCTCCGCCTACATCCCGACCAACGTGATCTCGATCACGGACGGGCAGATCTTCCTGGAGACGGAACTGTTCTTCAAGGGCATCCGCCCCGCCGTGAACGTCGGCCTCAGCGTCTCCCGCGTCGGCTCCTCGGCGCAGATCAAGGCGATGAAGCAGGTGGCCGGCAAGATTAAGCTGGACCTGGCGCAGTACCGCGAGATGGCGGCCTTCGCCCAGTTCGCCTCCGACCTGGACGCGACGACGCAGGCCCTGTTGGCCCGTGGTGCCCGCCTGACCGAATTGCTGAAGCAGCCGCAGTACAAGCCGGTTCCGGTCGAGGAGCAGGTGGCCGCGATCTTCGCCGGCACGCGTGGCTACCTGGACAAGGTCCCGGTGAACAAGGTGGGCGAGTTCGAGCGGCAGATGCTGTCCGGCCTCAAGTCGCAGTCGCCGGAAATCCTGCCCTCGATCCGCACCGAGCGCGAGATCAAGAAGGAGACCGAGGCCAAGCTGGTCGCCTTCCTCGACAGCTTCGCCAAGTCCTTCGGCTGAGATAGCGCGACATGGCGAGCCTCAAGGCCCTTCGCGCGCGCATCACCTCGGTGAAGAGCACGCGCAAGATTACGCAGGCGATGAAGATGGTCGCGGCGGCGAAGCTGCGCCGTGCGCAGTCGCAGGCCGAGGCGGCGCGCCCCTATGCGGAACGCATGGAGCGCATGCTGGCCTCGCTCGGCGCCTCCGTCGCAGGCAGCCCGGATGCGCCGAAGATGCTGGTGGGCAGCGGGTCCGACCAGGTGCATCTGCTGGTGGTGGTGACGGGCGATCGCGGCCTCGCGGGCGCCTTCAACACCAATGTCGGGCGCTTCGCCCGCACCCGCATCCGCGAACTGGAAGCGGCCGGCAAGACGGTCAAGGTGCTGGCGGTGGGGCGCAAGGGCGCGGCCTACCTGAAGCGGGAATACGCCAGCCGCATCACCGGCGAGATCTCCATGGCCGGCAAGAAGCGCGTCGACTTCGCCGATGCGCAGGAGATCGCGCTGCGCATTACCGCGATGCAGGAAGCCGGCGAGTTCGATGTCTGCACGCTGGTCTACAACCGCTTCCGCAGCGTCATCAGCCAGGTGCCGACCGGCCAGCAGCTGATCCCGGCCTTGCTGCCGGCGGTCGAGTCCGATGCGGCGCCTTCCGGCGCGCAGCCGTTGTATGAGTACGAGCCGAACGAGGAGGAAATCCTCGCGACGCTGTTGCCGCAGAACCTCGCCATCCAGATCTACCGCGCGATGCTGGAGAATTCGGCCGGCTTCTTCGGCAGCCAGATGACGGCGATGGACAATGCCACCCGCAATGCGGGCGAGATGATCAACAAGCTGACGCTGAACTACAACCGCACGCGACAGGCCAACATCACCCGGGAGCTGATCGAGATCATCTCCGGTGCTGAAGCTGTTTGAGCAGGGAATCGCACAGATGAAGAACAATGTCGGCAAGGTGACCCAGGTTCTGGGCGCCGTCGTGGACGTGCAGTTCCCGGCCGAACTGCCCGCCATTTTGAACGCCCTGACGCTGAAGATCGAGGATCGCACCCTGGTCCTCGAAGTCGCGCAGCACCTGGGCGAGCGCACCGTGCGCACCATCGCCATGGACACCACGGACGGCCTGGTGCGCGGCACCGAAGTGGTCGACACGGGCGCCGGCATCTCCGTGCCCGTGGGCAACGAGACGCTGGGCCGCATCCTGAACGTCATCGGCGAGCCGATCGACGAGCGCGGCCCGGTCGGCCACACCAAGTCCTACACCATCCACCGCGCGGCGCCGTCCTTCGAGGACCAGGCGACCTCGGCGGAAATCCTGGTGACGGGCATCAAGGTGATCGACCTGCTGGCGCCCTACATCAAGGGCGGCAAGATCGGCCTGTTCGGCGGCGCCGGCGTCGGTAAGACCGTCACCATCCAGGAACTGATCAACAACATCGCCAAGGGCCATGGCGGCGTGTCCGTCTTCGCCGGCGTCGGCGAGCGCACCCGCGAGGGCAACGACCTGTACCACGAGATGGTGGATGCGGGCGTCATCAAGCTCGGCGAGAACGGCTCCACCGAAGGCTCCAAGGTGGCGCTGGTCTATGGCCAGATGAACGAGCCGCCGGGTGCACGTGCGCGCGTGGCGCTGTCCGGCCTGTCCATGGCGGAGTATTTCCGCGACGAGCAGGGCCAGGACGTGTTGTTCTTCATCGACAACATCTTCCGCTTCACCCAGGCCGGCGCCGAAGTCTCCGCGCTGCTGGGCCGCATTCCCTCCGCGGTGGGCTACCAGCCGACGCTGGCCACCGACATGGGCGCGCTGCAGGAACGCATCACCAGCACCAAGAAGGGCTCCATCACCTCGGTGCAGGCCATCTACGTTCCCGCGGACGACCTGACCGACCCGGCGCCGGCGACCTCCTTCGCCCACCTGGACGCGACCACGACGCTGAACCGTTCCATCGCCGAGCTCGGCATCTTCCCGGCGGTCGACCCGCTGGACAGCACCAGCCGCGCGCTCGACCCCCGCGTGGTGGGCGAGGAGCATTACCGGACGGCGCGCGAGGTGCAGCGCATCCTGCAGACCTACAAGTCGCTGCAGGACATCATCGCCATCCTGGGCATGGATGAGCTGTCCGAGGAGGACAAGCTCGTCGTCGCCCGCGCCCGCAAGCTGCAGCGCTTCCTCAGCCAGCCCTTCCACGTCGCGGAAGTCTTCACCGGCTCGCCGGGCGTCTTCGTGAAGCTCGAGGACACGGTGCGCTCCTTCGCCGCGATCTGCGCCGGCGAGTACGACCACCTGCCGGAAGCCGCCTTCTACATGGTCGGCACGATCGAAGACGCTGTCAAAAAGGGTGAGACGTTGAAGGCTGCTGCGTAGCAGCGTCTTCGATCGTCTGGTTTTCAGCCCTCAGGCGCCGGGCGGCCGCATCCGCGGCCTTGGCTCGCCGCATTGGCGGCGGGCCGCATTCGCGGCCTCGGCCCGCGTATCGCGGGCCGCCTTTGTTGGATTTGATGGGGTAGCGCCATGGCCACCTTCCAGTTCGAACTCGTCTCCCCCGAGAAGCTGCTGCTGAGCCGCGCCGTGGAGATGGCGGTGCTGCCGGCGGCGGAAGGCGAGATGGGCGTGCTGCCCGGCCATGCGCCGATGATCGTCACCCTCCGCGGCGGCATCATCGCCGTGACCGAAGGCGGACAGATCACCGAGCGGCTGTTCGTCGGCGGTGGCTTCGCCGAAGTGACGCCGGAGCGCTGCACCGTGCTGGCGGACGACGCCGTGCCGGTCGCGCAGCTTTCCAAGGCCGCGGCCGAGACCAAGCTGCGGGAGGCCGAGGCGGCCTACACCGCCGCCGCCATGGACACGCCGGAAAAGCGCGACGCCACCATGGCGCGCCTGCTTTCGGCGCGCGCCATGGCCCAGGCAGCCGAAGCGGCGTAAGCCAGGCGGGGCGCTTGAAACTGCCTCCCCGCCGCAAGACATTAAGCGGCGGACTGAACCGGGGGCGATTGGCGGCATGAAGCACTGGCGTATCGAGCAGATCGGCTGGGACCAGTTCGACCCCGCCCGGCTCGATCCAGAGATCGTGCCGCTGGTGAAGGCCGCCGCGATGGTCGAGCGCAATGGCGACGACTACGCGCTGTACCTGCAATCCGTCTTCCACGACGACCCGGACTTCCACCAGGCCGCCGCCCATTGGGCGGAGGAGGAGGTCCAGCATGGCGATGCGCTCGGCAAATGGGCGATGCTGGCCGATCCTAGCTGGGATTTCGAACAGGCCTTTGCCCGATATCGCGCCGGCTACAAGATCGACATCAAGGCCGATGCCTCCATTCGCGGCTCCCGCACCGGTGAGCTGATTGCCCGCTGCATGGTCGAGACCGGCACCAGCAGCTACTACACCGCGCTTGGCGAGGCGACGGATGAGCCGGTGCTCAAGGAAGTCTGCAAGCTGATCGCGGCGGATGAATACCGCCACTTCAAGCTGTTCTACGACCATATGAAGCGCTACCTGGGCCGGGAGAAGCTGTCCTTCCTGCAACGGCTGCGGGTCGCCGCCGGCCGGATCGGCGAATCGGAGGACGATGAACTCGCCTTCGCCTTCCACTGCGGCAACGAGGCGATCGACACCCCCTACAGCCATGATCGTTGCATTGCGGGATACATGGGCCGCGCCATGGCCTATTACCGCTTCCGGCACATCGAGCGGGGCATGGGCATGGTGTTCAAGTCGGTCGGACTGCAACCGCGCGGGCGGATGTCGCTGCTCGCGGCGAAGGGCGCCTGGCGGCTGATGGCCTGGCGCTGCGGCCGCTACCAGGCGCTGCTGGCCAGGCCGGCGCCGACCACGGGTGCCACCACCCCGGCGATGGCCGCCTGACCTTGCCGCTGTCCCGCCGGGCGCTCGCCCCCCTGCTCGTGGCGCCCCTCGTGGCTTCCCGGGCCGCACAGGCGCAATCCTTCACGCCCGCCAGCGCGCCGGATCGGCCGCTGGCCGAGATCGCGCAGTCGCGCGGCTTCACCTATGGCTGCGCCGTCACCGCGCAGCTGATCGCGGAGGAGCCGCAATTCGCAGCCCTGGTGGCGCAGGAGGCCGGCATCCTGGTGCCGGAATACGAGGCCAAGTTCGAGAGCCTGCAACCGGAGGCCGGCCGCTTCGACTTCGCCAAGCTCGATGCGCTGCTGAGCTGGGCGGAACACTTCCGCAAGCCGCTGCGCGGCCATGCGCTGGTCTGGCACAATTCGCTGCCGGCCTGGGTGCCGCCGGTCCTGGCCGAGAGCCGCGCCCGCGCCCAGGGGGTGATGGAGGCGCATTTCGACCGTGTGCTGACGCACACCCGCGCCCGAATCCGCGACTGGGACGTGGTGAACGAGCCCGTCGCCAACCCGCCGGGTTCCGACGTGCCGGAACCGGCCGGCAACAGCGGCGACCTGCGCAGCACGCCCTGGCTGCGGGCGCTCGGCCCCGACTACATCCCGATGGCGCTGCGCGCCGCAAGGCAGCGCGATGCCACGCTGCGCCTGACCCTGAACGACTATGGCGTGGAGGCGGACAGCCCCTCGGCCGAGGAAAAGCGGCGCCGGCTGCTGCGCCTGCTGCGCAGCCTGCGTGACCGCAACGTGCCGCTCGACGCCGTCGGCATCCAGGCCCATCTGCAGATGCGGGAGGCGTTCAACCCCGCCATCTTCGCGCGCTTCGTCCGCGACATCCGCGCGCTGGACCTGCAGGTGCTGATCACGGAGATGGACGTGCGGGAGGTGCGGCCGCCGGTCGGCGATTTCGTCGCCCGCGATGCCTCGGTCGCGCTGCGCAGCCACGCCTTCGCCTCCGCCGCCTTCGAGGGCGGGGCGCGCACCCTGCTGACCTGGGGCATCAGCGACCGCTGGTCCTGGCTGCACCGGGAACAGGCGGTGGCGCTGGACCCCGGCGACGTGCATCGCGGCCTGCCCTATGACTGGGAGCTGAACCGCAAGCAGATGTGGCGCGCCCTGGCCCGCGCGTTTCTGGGCCAGGGCGTCGGCTGACGCCGAGGGGACAATGCGTCGGCTGACGCCTCAGCCGGCGAATCGGGAAAATTCGCGCACCAGTTCGAGGTAGATGTCGCGCTTGAAGGACACGGCGAGGTCCGGCAGTTCGGCAAGCCCGGCCCAGCGCCAGGCGTCGAATTCCGGATGCGGGTCGGCGTCGAGCCGGATATCGGCATCCTCGCCGAGGAACCGCAGCGCGAACCAGCGCTGCCGCTGGCCGCGGTATTTCTGCGCCATCCGCATGGATCGCAGCTCCGGCGGGAAGTCGTAGCTCAGCCACTCCGGGTGCTCGGCGATGATCTCGGCGCGGTCGGTGCCGATTTCCTCGGCCAGCTCGCGCAGCACGGCGAGGCGCAGATCCTCCCCCGCATCGACGCCACCCTGCGGCAATTGCCACCCGCCGGCGCGGCCTTCGGCGTTGGGCATGTCGGCACGGCGGGCCACCAGCACGCGGCCGTCGCGGTTGAACAGGACGGCGCCGACATTGGTGCGGTAGGGGAGGCTCATGCCGGGCTTGTAGCTGGTGGCGCCGCGTCCCTCAACGCGCCGCCTGCGTGCCGGGTCGCCGCAGCAGCACGGTGACCGGCGCCAGCACCGCGCCGCGATCCTCGAGCCCCGCGGACCAGGCCAGGATGGCGGCGGTGAAGAAGGGCGTCGGGTTGCCGAGCAGGCCGAGGGCGGAGCCGTTGCGCAACGCCAGTGCTTCCAGCTCCGTCAGGCGGCGTTCGACCTCGCTGCGGGTCTCGGAGGGTTCGTCGAGGATCAGGTCCACCGTGCGGCCGAAGGCACGCGCCGGGGTGGGGGCGCCTGGGCGCGGGTCGATATAGAGAAGCCCGCGGGTGGTCAGCGCCGCCTGGATAATGCCGAGCAATTCGGCATTGGCGGCGAAACGCTCGCCGCGCAGCCGGCCGAGCGCGCCGATGGCGCCGACCTGGCCCTGCATGCGGGACAGCGCCCAGTCCAGCCGTTCCAGATTTTCCTCCACCGGCCGGCCGGTCAGCAGGGCGCGGTCGCCGGGGTCGGCGAACTGGCCGTAGCCGGCCGGCTCCAGCGGCAGCGCCGTCAGCACCTCCATCCCGCGCGCCCGGGCGCGTTCCAGCAGCGGCTCGGGGCGCTGGGCGTAGGGGCTGAAGGCGAGGGTGACGGCGCCGGGCAGCCGGCGGATGGCTTCCTCCGAATGCTGGGCGAACAGGCCCATATTGCCGATGATCAGGCCGATGCGCGGGCGGCGTTCCGCGTCCCGGTCGAAGGGGCGGGCATAGTGGCGGATGGAGGTGCGGCCATCCGGCCCCAGCTTCGGCACCAGCCCGGCGCGGGTCCGCTCCAGCATTTCGGGCTCGGGCTCCGCGATCCGGGGCTCGGCGGCGCCCTGTTGCGGCATGGCGACCGGCGTGACCAGCGGCGGTGGGGCCGGGGCGGCTGGCGGTTCGGTCCGCACCGGGGCTCCGGTTGCGGCGATGGGCTCGGCGGCGGCTGGCACCGGGGCTTCGATGAACGGTTCGGCAACCACGGTCGCGGCGGGTGCCGGCGGCGCCGGGTCGGCGGCCGCCGGGGTCGCTGGCGCCGCGACGCTGGCTGCATCAGGCGGCCCCAGCCATTGCAGCGTGCCGGTCCCCGCAACGAGGGCCAGCACAACGACCGCCCAGAACGCCCCCAGGGCCCGGCGGCCGCGAGTCACGGCCGGCGCAGCGCGGCCCGACGCGGTGTCTCCCTCAGCGATGCGCCAGGGTCAGCGTTGCGCACGGCGCTGCGGGGTGCCGGGGGCGGCGGCGATGTTGCGCAGCAACTGGACCGCCTGCTGCAACTGGTGGTCGGTTTCCGGCTTGGTCGGATCGAAGGCCGCGGCGCCCTCGGCGGGCTGGCGCACCACGCGGTCCACCACGCCGGCCGGCAGGTTCAGCGCCGGCAGGGGCGGCGGCGGGGTCGGGTCCACGCTGCTGTCATTGTCGTTGCGCAGCGACCGCCGCAGGTCGGATTCGCGGTCACGCTCCCGCGCCGTGATGTTCGGGTCCGGACGGCTGGCCAGCACCTCGATATCCGGCTCGATCCCGGTCGCCTGGATCGAGCGGCCGGAGGGCGTGTAGTAGCGCGCGGTGGTCAGGCGGATGGCGCCGTTGCCGGGGATCGGCATGACGGTCTGCACGCTGCCCTTGCCGAACGACTTCACGCCCATGACGACGGCGCGGCGATGGTCCTGCAGGGCGCCGGCGACGATTTCCGACGCGCTGGCGGAGCCGGAATTGACCAGCACCACGATGGGCAGACCCTGGGCGATGTCGCCCGGACGGGCATTCCAGCGCTGCGCATCCTCCGGCCGGCGGGCACGGGTGGAGACGATCTCCCCCTGGTCGAGGAAATCATCCGTCACCTGCACCGCCTGGTCGAGCAGGCCGCCCGGGTTGTTGCGCAGGTCCAGCACCAGGCCGCGCAGGTTGTTGCCGGCCTGGTTGCGCATGGTGGTCATGGCATTGCGCAGCGCCGATTCGGTGCGCTCGTTGAAGGAGGACAGCCGGATATAGGCGATGTCGTTGCCTTCCAGCCGGAAGCGCGCCACCTGCGGGCGGATCACGTCGCGGGTCAGGGAGATTTCCACCGGCCGGGCCTCGCCCTCGCGCCGGATGGTCAGGCGGATGGAACTGCCGCGCTCGCCGCGCATCTGTTCCACCGCGTCCTGCAGCGACAGGCCCTGGGTGGACTGGCCGTTCAGATGGGTGATGAGGTCGCCCGGCTTGACCCCGGCGCGGGAGGCCGGCGTGTCGTCGATCGGGCTGATCACCTTCACGTAGCCGCCTTCCTGCGTCACCTCGATGCCGAGGCCGCCGAATTCGCCGCGCGTCTGCACCTGCATGTCCCGGAAGGACCGCGGGTTCATGTAGGAGGAATGCGGGTCGAGTCCCTGGAGCATGCCGTTGATGGCGCTCTCGATCACGTCGCGATCCGTCACCGGCACCACGTATTCGGCGCGGATGCGCTCGAACACGTCGCCGAACAGGTTCAGCAGCCGGTAGGTCTCGGCGCGGCCGCCTTCCTGCGCCCAGGCCTGCATGCCGGGCACCGCGACCATGGGGCCGACCACCGCACCGGCCAGGAAGGCCGCCGTGACCGCACCCGCGACGCCGAGCCGGCGCCTGCGGGAGGGCTTCGCCGGTTGCATCAGCACAGCCTGGCCCGCATTCGGCATCCTGCCGTTGTTGCCCCGGTCCCCGTTGTTTCCAGAGACATCCTTGTTTCCAGACACGTCGCTCATGCGACCACCCGATCCTTGGGTCGCGGCCCCGGGGCCGCCGACCTGACCAACATGCCCCCGGGAGATGACCCGAAGGTTAACCCCGCGCCGCAAACCACGGCCGCGGATCCACCGGCTGCCCGTTTCGCCGCAACTCCACATAGAGGGAACCGCCCGAACCGCCAGCGCCGCCCAGCACGCCGATCGGCTCTCCCGCCAGTAGCCGCTGCCCGGCCGCCGCGTCGAGCCGATCCATGCCGGCCAGCACGAAATGGTAGCCCCCTCCGCAATCCACAATCAACAGAAGGCCGAAGGATCGAAAAGGCGCGGCATAGACCGCGCGCCCGTTGCAGGGGGACACCACGCGGGCGCCACCGGCCGCCGCATAGGTGAGCCCGCGATGCGGCCCGCCCGGCGCCGCCTGCCCCCAACTGGTCACGATGCGGCCCCTGACGGGCAGTGCCCGGCCGCCGGACGGCACGGGAACCGCCGCCTGCCGGCCCGCGGCCGGGCGCTCCGGTGCGTCCGGTGCCGACGGGCGCGGGGCCGGGCGGGCCGCGGCCAGGCGCTGTTCCCGCTCCGCCTCCGCTGCCTGGCGCGCCTGTTCGGCGGCGCGCGCGGCGGCGTTGGCGCGGGCCCGGGCCTCCCGCCGCTCCCGGTCCCGCTCCAGGCGGGCCAGCACATCGGCCAGGTCGCCGGCCCGTGCCGCGGCGGCGGCGGCCTGGGTGGCGGCGCGTTCCTCCGCCGCCTCGGCCTCGCCGCGGCGGGTGCGAGCCACGGCCAGTTCCGCCTCGAGTCCCGCCACGGCCTCCCGCGCCGCGGCCTCGGCCTCGGCCAGCGCCATGGCTTCGCGCGCCGCCAGCCATTCGGCCTGCTGCGCTTCCGTCTGCGCCTGGCGCAGCGCGGCGGCTTCCTCCTCCATGCGGCGGATCAGGCCGCGCAGCACCAGGGCACCGCGCAGCGCATCTTCCGGCTCGCCGGGAATCGCCAGCACCGTCTCCGCCGGATACAGCGACAGCCGCAGCATCACCGGCAGCAGGGGCCGCAATGCCGCGGCACGGTCCGCGATCTGCCGCGCCGCCCGTGCGCCATCTTCCTGCGCCGCTTCCAGGCGCGCCGATACCTCCGCCACCTCGGCCTCCGCCGCCTGCGCCAGGGCGGCGAGTTCGACGCGCCGGGCCGCCAGCGCCACCTCCTCCTCCGCCAGGTTGCGGGCGCGGGTGGCGGCGGCCTCGGCCTCGGCGCGGCGTTCCTCCGCCGCCTGTTCGGCGGCGCGCAGGTCGCGCGCGGTGGGCTGGGCGGAGGCGGGCGCGGACAACGCCAGCACGGACAGCAGCGCAAGCGCCGTGGCCAGCGGACGAAGCGCCCGGCCGTGACCCCGGCCGGCCCCCTGATCCCTCGAACCCCTCAAATGCGGCACCCCCTTGCTGCTTAGCGCTCGCCAGTCCGGCGGGACAACCCCGCGCCCACTGCGCGACAAGGTGCTTTGCCACGCGCGGCGACCTGGCCCCACCATCTCCGCGTCAGATCACGAAGGGTCGCAATGGCCGAAGATCCCTACAAGGTCCTGGGCGTGCCGCGGGACGCGACGCCGGAGGCGATCAAGCGGGCCTACCGCAAGCTGGCGCGGCAGAACCACCCCGACCTGAACCCCGGCAAGCCGGAGGCGGAGGCACGCTTCAAGGCCGCCTCCGCCGCCAACGCCATCCTGTCGGACCCGGAGACGCGCGCGCGCTTCGACCGCGGCGAGATCGACGCCGAGGGCCAGGAGGCGGCACCCGCCGGCGGCTGGCGCCGACATGCGGATGCCGCGCAGGGCCACCGCTACGAGCCCTTCACCGATGCCGGTGTCTTCGAGGACCTGTTCGCGGACATGTTCGCCGCCCGCCAGGCCGCCGAATCGGCACCGCGGCCCGGCCGTGACGAAAGCTACCGGCTGCGCGTGCCGTTCCTGTCCGCGATGCTGGGCGCGACGGAGGAACTGGTTCTGCCGGATGGGCGCCGCCTCAGCGTCCGCATCCCGCCGGGCGTCACGACGGGCCAATCCTTGCGGCTGCGCGGCCAGGGCGGCCCTGGCCGCAATGGTGGCCCGGCCGGCAATGCCGTGATCGAGCTGGAGGTGGAGGACCACCCCTTCCTCCGCCGCGGGGGCCAGGACCTGCACATGGACCTGCCGGTGACGCTGCGGGAGGCGGTGCTGGGCGGCGCGGTGACGGTGCCGGCGCCCGGCGGCGCGCTGCGCGTCACCCTGCCGCCGGCCAGTGACACCGGCCGGCAGATCCGCCTGCGGGGCAAGGGCGTGCCCGCCCAGGGCGGCAAGCCGGCCGGCGATCTGCTGCTGACGCTGCGCGTTGTGGTGGGCAGGCCGGATGCGGCGCTGGAGGCCTTCCTGCGCGACTGGCAGCCGGAACACCTGGAGGACCCGCGCCGGGGGATGGAGGCCGCGCCATGATGACGCTGGAGTTGGTCTGCGCCCGCTTCGGGCACCTGCAGCCGGAGGAGCTGCGCGACTGGGTCGCCGCCGGATACGTCCGCGCCGATGCCGAGGCCGGCGAGCTGCGCTTCCAGGACATCGACGTGGAGCGGGTGCGGCTGATCCTGGAACTGCGCGAGGACCTGGCCGTGGATGAGGAGGCGCTGCCGCTGGTGCTGTCGCTGCTGGACCAGATCTACGCGCTGCGGCGGCGGCTGGGAGAGGTCTGATGCATGATTCCGGCGTCTGGCTGGTGGGGAACGATTGAAGCGTTCCAGCATGGGTGCAGCGACGCCTCGACACCTGGCCAAGCCTTCGGCGCTGACCACCTCCGGCACTTTTGTCGGTGCCGTGCAGCAGTTCTGGATGCTGGCGGACTTCGCGCCGCGGAGGCGGCTCGCACGGGTTCCGTGGCGTTGGCGCGGCAAATCATCCGCAGGTCCGTCTGGTCGATATCCCAGGTGGTGATCAACGCCCGCCGTGCCGCCCCGACCCGTTTCTACAATGTCATCTACAGGCCAGGCCAATACGGGTTCGAGGATTTGTAAAGGGGTGTCGTCGAACCCGGCTCGGCCCTGGGCGTGGCGCCTGCCACGGAGCGGCAACAGAGAAAATGGATTGTCTGATACGCCAGTCCATGACTGTTCAGGCAGCTCAGCAATTCATTCATGTTCGAGTCATGGCTGCCGAACAGGGATTCTCCGAGCGATCCGGTCGTTGGCTCCATGATGATGAGGTCGGCATCGGGCCCACTTCCCCTCATCCAGTAATCCTTGAACTGATCGTAGTTTTTCTTGTCCCACGGCGCCAGATAATAATTCCAGCATCGCGCCCTCGCGCCCATGATGGAGGTCGCGATTTTTCGCTTGCACGAAACAATACCTTCGTCCGAGGTTTTGATGCGCGCCTTGAAATCAAATATCTGAAGAATTTCCACGGTATACATGGTGTGGCTTTGGAAAACGTAGAAATGAATGTTGGACGGCGAAACGAGGTCGGTGAAACCGTTTTCGCTGTAGCTTCCGTGGGAGACGAGGTATGCCTCGGACGCTCTGGAGCCCGCCTTGTAGTGACGTTCCCACTTGCTTCCCAGTTGCGCGATTGGCATGGCCCCTCCTTGTCATTCCCGGCGATGAGAATAATTTCTGAGTAGCAGTCCGACGGCAGCCCGATCGCACAAATCATTCCTGCCGATTGCACACCCGATACCCGGCTGCATCTTCCTCATTATCGATGTTACCCGACGATCAGAAGCCGGCGCTGCCCTGAGGGAGCCTCCCGCTCAGTTCGAATCCCCTCGGGAGATGCAGATCACCGGGTGCACCAAAGCCCGGCACGGACTGCAACCTATGGTTGTGTCGCGCTCTTCATTCCACATTATGTATCATTGCTGTAGCAGGAGCTGAGGCATCTGCGCAACAAAAACTGAGGAGGTTTCACAACTTCAGCGTGTACGACCTCCGTGTCCCGGTGAGTTGGGCCTGGCAACACCTGCGTTCCGCCTGGCTTACGGCCGTCTGCCCACGCAAACCAGCGAGCGCCCGGTCATCGCCGCCGGCTGCGCCACGCCGAGCAGGGCCAGCAGCGTCGGCGCGATGTCGGCCAGGCGTCCGTCGGACAGGCTGGAACCGGCGGGGGCACCCAAGAGCAGCACCGGCACCGGGTTGGTGGTGTGGGCGGTGTGCGGGCCGCCGGTCACCGGGTCGCGCATCAGCTCCGCATTGCCGTGGTCGGCCGTGACCAGCAGGCGGCCGCCGGCGGCGCCGATGGCCGCGGCGATGCGGCCGAGGCCCTGGTCCACCGCCTCGCAGGCCCTGATGGCGGCCGGCAGGCTGCCGGAATGGCCGACCATGTCGGCATTGGCGAAGTTCAGCACGATCAGGTCGTATTTGCCCGAGTTGATCGCGGCGACGCATTTGTCGGTCAGCTCCGGCGCCGACATCTCCGGCTGCAGGTCGTAGGTGGCGACCTGGGGGGAGGCGACCATGATGCGGTCCTCCCCGGGATAGGGCCTCTCCTCGCCGCCGTTCAGGAAGTAGGTGACGTGCGGATACTTCTCGGTCTCCGCCATGTGCAGCTGGCGCAGCCCGGCGGCGGAGACCACGGCGGCCAGGATGTCCTGCATGGATTGCGGCGGGAACAGCGCCGGCAGGAAGGGGGCCAGCGCGCTGCCGTAATCCGTCATGCCGGCGCAGGCGGCGAAGCGCATGGTGGGGTCGGCCTCGAAGCCGGAGAAGGACGGGTCGAGCAGGGCGGCCATGATCTCCCGCACCCGGTCGGCGCGGAAATTGAAGCACAGTACGCCGTCGCCGTGGTTCATGCCGCGATAGTCGCCGATGGCGGCGGCATGCAGGAACTCGTCGGTCTTGCCGGCTGAGTGGCCGGCGGTGATGGCCGCCTGCGCCGTGGCGTGGCGCGCGCCCTTCGCCGCCACCATCACGTCATGCGCCTGGCGCACGCGGTCCCAGCGATTGTCGCGGTCCATGGCGAAGTAGCGGCCGCAGATCGTGGCGATGCGGGCGCCCTCCGGCAGCGCCGCCTCGAAGCGTGCCACCGATTCGGGGGCCGAAGTGGGGGCCACGTCGCGGCCATCGGTCCAGCCATGCACGCGCACCTCCAGCCCGGCCTGCGTCGCGACACGGGCCAGCGCCAGCGCGTGGTCCTGCTTGCTGTGCACGCCGCCCTCGGACAGCAGGCCCATCAGGTGCAGCACGCCGCCGGCCGCCTTCGTCCGCTCGACCAGGGCGACCAGGTTGGGCAGCGTGGCGAGGCTGCCATCGGCGCAGGCGGCATCGATGCGGACCAGGTCCTGCATCACCACGCGGCCGGCGCCGATGTTCAGGTGCCCGACTTCCGAATTGCCCATCTGCCCTTCCGGCAGCCCGACATCGAGGCCGGAGGTGCGCAGGAAGGCGCGCGGGCCGGCCTGCCACAGCGCATCGAAGTGGGGCGTATGGGCCTGCTGCACGGCATTGTCCGCCACCTCCTCCCGCCAGCCCCAGCCGTCCAGGATCGCCAGCATGACGGGGCGGTGGGCGGGTGCGGGCATGGGCGGGGCATCCGGCGGCTGTGGCGGTGCGGCCTGCCTACCGCCCGCAGGCCAGAAGGGTCAACGTCGGGCCGCGCGCAACTCCGCCATCTCCGCCCGCAATGCGCGGATCTCGGCCAGCAGCATCTGGCTGTCCAGGTGCTGTTCGCTGCGCGCCGCGTCGGCCGCGGCCTGGGTCGCGGCGACATCGACGCTCTCGCGCTGGGCGCGCAGGGTCTGGATGCTGTCGACGATGACGCCGATGAACAGGTTCAGCACCACGAAGGTCGCGATCAGGATGAAGGGCACGAAGAACAGCCAGGCCAGCGGCTGCACCGCCAGGATCGGGCGGACATTGGCCTCGGACCAGCTCTCCAGCGTCATCATCTGGAACAGGGTGTAGAGGGTGAGGCCCAGCGAGCCGAAGCGCTCCGGCAGGATATCGCCGTACAGCTTGGTGGCCATCACGCCGAAGACGTAGAAGATCAGCCCCATCAGCAGCACGATGCTGCCCATGCCGGGCAGCGCGGCCAGCATCGCCTCCACCACATGGCGCATCGAGGGCACGGCGCTGATCAGCCGCAGCACGCGCAGCACCCGCAGCGCGCGCAGCACGGAGAGCGGGCCGGTCGCCGGCATCCAGGCGATGGCGACCACGATGATGTCGAACAGCCCCCAGGGGTCGCGGAAGAAGCGGCCGCGGAAGGCGTAGATGCGGAAGCCAATCTCGGCGGTGAAGACCAGCAGCAGCAGGGTGTCCACGGCCACCAGCAGCCCGCCGAACCGCGCCATGACGCTGTCCGATGTCTCCAGCCCCAGGGTGATGGCGTTCAGGATGATCAGCCCGATCACCACCCGCTGGAACAGCGGCGACAGCACCAGCCGCGCGGCGCGCGCCCGCCGGCTGTCCCCGGCATCGGCCGGGGTCATCACTTCCTGCATCGTCTCGGATCCCTGGGGGAGGAAAAGGCGGCGCAGGGAATGGCGGTTCGCGGCCCGCGATTCAAGGGCCCTGGGGGTTACATCAGGACGGCCGGCACGCCGAAGATGCCGCGGTGGAAGTGCAGCAAGGCCGCCCAGATCACGAGGCCCACCACCGGCGGCATCCAGCCGATCTCCCCCGGCGCCAGGCGGTTGCGGCCCGCGGCGATGGCGGCGAAGGGGATGATGCTGGTGCGCGCCGAAAAGCGCGCCCAGGCCTCCGGGTCGCGCGCCGCCAGCTTGGCGTCGATGGAGGGCATGCCGGCCAGCGCCGTCACCAGGAAGGCGCCGAAGAACAAAAGGCTGGCGGTGTCGCCATTGCCGATGATGTGGATCGCGGCCCACAGCGCGAAGGACCACAGCATCGGGTGGCGCGTGATGCGCTGGATGCCGCGCGGCTCCTCCCCCAGGCCCTTGGCGCCGACGGCGGTGGGGTTGCGCTTGTGGCTGGCCATGAACAGCACGAAGGCCGGCAGCATCAGCACGGCCAGAACCCAGCGCAGCCCGGGCCCGGCCGACCACAGGAAGGTCGTCTCCGCCGACTGCCAGGCCTGGACCAGCAGGAAGATCGCCACCACGGAGGTCACGGAGAAGCCGATCATGAACCGCTTCTCCCCGACCGCCGCCACCGCCTTGCCGCGCAGCGCGGTGCCGGACAGGCCGACATGCACGCCGATCCAGAACAGGGCGGCGAGGATGAGAAGCGTCATGGCGGCGGCTCCGACGGGGTTCGCCGACGATTCAAGCAGGCCGCCAGGCCCGATGATAGGGGTGATTGGTGCGGATCGCCTGCACCCGGAACAATTGCTCCGCCAGCAGGCCGCGCACCAGGAAATGCGGCCAGGTCAGCGGGCCGAGCGACAGGCGGTGATCAACGCGCGCCAGCACCGCGGGGTCCAGGCCTTCCGTCCCGCCGATCAGGAAGCAGATCGGTCGGGCCGTGTCCTCCCACTTCAGGACCAGGGCGGCCAGCGCCTCCGTCGTCGGTGCCCCGCCGCCGAGGTCGAGGGCGACCGCGAAGGCCGCCTCCGGCAGCGCGGCGAGCAGGGCGGTGCCCTCCCGCCGGCGGATCTCGGCGGGGTTGCCGCCCTGGCCTTCCGGCAGTTCCGTCACCGAAATACCCGGGCGGAGGCGCGCTGCATGCTGTTCGAACAGCGCGCGCTCCGGCCCCGGCTTCATCCGGCCGATGGCGAGGAGACGAAACTCCCTAGACGTCGTCGTCATCCTCCTCGATGCCGGCTTCCGGCACGCTGCCATCATCCGGCAGCGGCGTGCGGTCTTCCTCCGCATCCGGCGTGGCCGCGGGGCTGTCCGGGCCCCACATCCGCTCCAGCGCGTAGAGGCTGCGGGCTTCCGGCTTGAACAGGTGGATCACCAGGTCCCCGGCATCGATCAGCACCCAGTCCGGCGAGGCCTGGATGTTGTCGCGGCGCAGCTTCAGGCCCTCCTTCTCGAAGGCCTCCTCCAGGTGCACGGCCATGGCCTGCATCTGGCGGTCGGCCTCGGCGGTGGCGATCACCAGGCGGTCGGCGTAGTCGGCGCGGCCGGTGACGTCGAGCACCAGGATGTTCTCGGCCTTGTCGGCATCCAGGCTTTCTCGCGCCGCCTCGACCAGGCGGTCCAGCAGGGCGGGTTCGACCTTCTGGCGCTCGGCGCGCGGGGCGCGGGTGGGGCGAGGGGCCTCGGCGGGGGCTGCCTCATCCGTCGTGGCAGGCGCGGCCTTCGGCTTGCGCGGGCTGCGGGCCTTGGGCATCGGCGCGGCGGGGATCGCATCGGCGACGTCGATGGTATCGGGCTCCGGCGCCGCCTTGCGGCTGCGCGGCTTCGGCGCCGCCGCGGGCTTGGTCGCCCGGAGTGCCTTGGCGGCCGGTGCTGCTGCGGCACGGGGCTTGGCGGCCGGCTTGGCGGTGGCGCGCGGCTTGGCGGCCGGTGCCGCGGCGGCGCGGGGTTTCGCGGCGGGCTTTGCAGCCGGCTTGGCGGTGGCGCGCGGCTTGGCGGCCGGTGCCGCGGCGGCGCGGGGCTTCGCGGCGGGCTTTGCAGCCGGCTTGGCAACGGCGCGCGGCTTGGCGGCCGGTGCCGCGGCGGCGCGAGGCTTCGCGGCGGGCTTGGCAGCCGGCTTGGCGGCAGCGCGCGGCTTCGCAGCCGGCTTGGCCGCGGCCTTCGGCTTCACCGCAGCCTTTGGCGCGGTCTCGGCCTTCGGCTTCGATTTCGGCTTCGCTGCCGCGCGCGTCGCGGGTGCCGCGGCGGGGGTGGCGCGGCGTTTCGGCGTGGTGTCCCGGGTCTTCGACTCGGGTGTCTTTGGCTTGCGGGCGATGACCGCCTCCTGTCGTTTGTCTTTGTGGCACCCTGTAGCACGGCACGGCGCGTTTCGCCGCCTCCCTGGCGGCGGCCCGTCACCCGGCCTGCATCGCGGCGCGGATCGCGGTGGCGGAGGCTGCGTGTTCCGCCGCCGGCACGAAGCACCACGGCGCATGGCCGTGCGCCGGCCCAGCCAGCAACGCGCCAGGCCGCCTGCGGTGCCGCGCCAGAAGATGCGCCGCCTGGCCGGCCAGCGCAGGCCGCGTCCAGCCCGGCCGCGGCAGCACGGCGATGGGCGTGTGCGCCACGATGTCCCGCCAGCCCTGCCAGCGCGGCAACTGCCAAAGATTGTCCGCGCCGATGACGAAGACGAAGCGCGCCCGCGGAAACCGCCGCCGCAACTGCCGCAGCGTATCCACGCTGTAGCGCGTGCCGAGCGCCGCCTCGATCCCCGTGGCGCGGATCTGCCTTCCATCCGCGATGCGCCGGGCCGAGGCCAGCCTTTCGCGGAACGGCGCCATGCCACGCGCCGGCTTCAGCGGATTGCCGGGCGAGACCATCAGCCAGACCTCATCCAGCCGCAGCGCCCGCCGCACGCAGCGCGCCACGTGCAGATGCCCGGCATGCGCCGGGTTGAAGCTGCCGCCGAGCAGCCCGATGCGCCGCCGGCGGCGGTCCCCCCAGGGATTGAGAGTCACGGGATCAGCGGATCCGCACGCTCACGGAAACCGGCCCCGCCACCAGCCCGGTATAGGTCGCAACGTAATCCTGCCCCGCCCGGACCGGCAGCGGCGGGGAGAAGCCACCGAGCGAGACGTACTCCCCCGCCCGCAGCCGCCGCCCCTGTGCGCGCAGATCCGCCACCAGCCAGGACAGCGCGGCCAGCGGGTGGCCGAGCAGCGCCGTTCCGGGCGCACGCGAAACCTCCCGCCCGCCTTCGTTCAGTGTCACCTGCATCGTGCCCAGCGCCGCGGCGAAATCCGGCGTCGCCTGCACCGCGATCGGGTCCCCCACCACGCCGAGCCGCGCGCCGACATTGATCGACAGCAGCAGCGGCCCGGACCAGGCGGTGGCCGGGCCATGCACCAGGTCGGGCAATTCGAGGAAGGGGATCACCTGGTCCAGGTGGCGCAGCAGCGCGACGTGGTCGGCGCCGGCCTCGTTCACGCCCTCGTCCCGCACCCGCACCAGCAGGTCGCTCTCGATGGCGGGCGCGATGCCGTAGTTGGCCGGGATCTCGGCGCCGGATGGCGCGCGCAGCGTACCGTGGAAGATGGCGCCGGCGAGTGGGTGCGGCACGCCGAAGCGGGCCTGCGCCGCCGGGGTGGTGAGGCCGACCTTCCAGCCGACGCGATCGCCCCAGGGCTGCGCCAGCAGCGCCACCAGCCGGTCCCGCGCGCAGGCCGCATCGGCCAGGTCCATGCCCTGGACCGGCGGCGGTGGCGCGCGGCGATCCAGGATGGCGCCGGCCAATCGCGCGACCTCCGCCGGTTCCGGGCAGGCGGCGGCAGCCGGCAGCGCCAGCAGGGCGAGGGCGGCGGCGATGACGGCTTTCATGCGTCTGGTCCTGCCTAGGGTCGGGTGGCTCAGGGTCTGGTTTGGCCGCTGCCGATCATCTGGTAGCGGAAGGTGCAGAGCTGTTCCGGCCCGACCGGCCCGCGCGCATGCAGGCGGCCGGTGGCGATGCCGATCTCCGCGCCGAAGCCGAATTCGCCGCCGTCGCAGAACTGCGTCGAGGCATTCCACATGCCGACCGCGGAGGCGAGGCTGCCGAGGAACCGCGTCGCCACCGCCTCGTCCTGCGTGACGATGGCCTCGGTATGCTCGCTGCCGAAGCGGGCGATGTGGTCCAGCGCGTCCTGCACGCCATCGACCACCTTCACGGACAGGATCGCATCCAGCCATTCGGTGGCGAAATCGGCCTCCGTCGCCGGCGGCAGCTCGGGCAGGATTTCGCGCGCCCGGTCGTCGGCCCGAAAGTCGCAGCCGAGCGCGCGCAGATCGGCGACCAGCAGCGGCAGCAGGGTCGGCGCGATGCCAGCGTCGATCAGCAGGGTCTCGGTGGCGCCACACACGCCGGTGCGGCGCATCTTGGCATTGGCCAGGATGGCGCGCGCCATGGCGGGGTCCGCCGCCGCATGGATGTAGGTGTGGCAGAGACCCTCGGCATGGGCGAGCACCGGCACGCGCGCTTCCTGCTGCACGCGCTCCACCAGCCCCTTGCCGCCGCGCGGGATGATCAGGTCGATCAGCCCCGCCGCCCGCAGCATGGCCGCGACGAAGCCGCGGTCGGAGGTCGGCGCCACCTGCACCGCGGCCTCCGGCAGCCCGGCCTCGCGCAGCCCGGCCACCATGCAGCCATGGATCGCCAGCGCGCTGCGCAGCGATTCACGGCCGCCGCGCAGGATCACCGCGCTGCCGGCCTTGAGGCACAGCGCCGCGGCATCGGCGCCGACATTCGGGCGGCTTTCGTAGATCATGCCGATGACGCCGAGCGGCTGCGCCACGCGCCGGATCACCAGGCCGTTCGGCCGCGTCCATTCCGACAGCACGCGACCGACCGGATCGGGCAGCGCCGCCACCTCCTCCACCGCGCGGGCCATCGCCTCAACCCGCGCCGGCGTCAGCGCCAGGCGGTCGCGGAAGGCGGCGGTGAGATCGGGTGCGGCGGCGAGGTCCTCGGCATTCGCCGCCAGCACCGCCTCCGCCCGCGCCCGAAGCGCGGCGGCGGCAGCGAGCAGCGCCGCATCCCGCTGCGGTCGCGGCGCCACGGCGAGGTCCCGCGCGGCGAGGCGGGCGGCGCGGGCGGCGGTCTCGAGCAGGCGGGCGGCTTCGTCGGCAAGCGCGGTCATGGCGGCATTCTCCCGCCCCGACAGGTAGCGCGCGCCCGCGGGGGAGGGAAGCGAGCGCTGCGCGCCCGCTGGCGTCACCGCCGCGGGTGCAACCCCGCATCACGCGGGCGTGTCATCCGTTGCGGTGATGGTCGCGATGCGTCGAAGCGATGGGGAAATCGACAGGCAGTCCCCCATCTGGGCCGTAACGCAGACAGCAGTCGCAGCGAAGCGCCTGGTATCGGCAGAGACGAGTTAAGGAATACGCAGATGACCCGCTTCAACCGCATTGCCCCCGCGCTATTTGCCGCCGGCGCCTTGTTTCTGGCAGCCCCCGCGATGGCCGATGGCTTTGCTTATCCCCGCGTGGTCGGGACTGGCGAGAATGCTTCCGTACAGCATGGCCCCGATGCGCAGCAGAACGTCGTCGGTGGTGGTGCCGTGACCGTGCGGCAGGCCACCGGCAACGACGTGCAGATCAGCCACCTGGACGCCCGCTTCGCCCAGCAGCCCCGCGCCGGCCTGCTGCCGGTGACCATCGGCAGCGGCGAGAACGCCGCCACCGCCTGGGTGCCCGCCGACACCAACGCCGCGAACACCGCCCTGGCCCAGGCCGGCGGCTTCGCCGGCAGCTGAACAAATTCCGGCGGCTTCGTCGGCAGCTGAACGACCTGAACGACCAACCCGTAACCAAAGGAACCGACACATGACCCGCTTCAATCGCTTCGCCGCCGCCATCCTGGCCACCGGCGCCCTGGGCCTCGCCGCCCCCGCCTTCGCCGATGGCGCGTCCTACCCCCGCGTCGTTGGCAGCGGCGAGAACGCCTCCGTCGTCTACGGCCCGGATGCGACGCAAAACATCGTCGGCGGTGGTGCCGTGGTGGCACGCGACGTGGCCGGCGGTGGTGCCGATGTGCGCCACTTCGACGACGGCTTCGTCCAGCCGGGCCGCGCGGGCGTCCGCGCCGTGACGGTCGGCAATGGCGAGAACCAGCGCACCGTCTGGGTGCCGCTGAACGCCCCGGCCAACGCCGCCTCCCTGCCGAACAGCATCGACCGCGGCTGACCAAAAGCCCTCTCCTCCCACTTTGGGGGGAGAGGGTTGGGTGAGGGGGGGTGCGCCCCTCAGCGCGCCACCCGCAGTCCGGCGAAGCGGATGATGCCGTCCGGGCTTGGCACGAAGCCTTCCACGCCGCGCCGCATCGCCCAGAACCAGCGGTGGTGGTACAGCATCAGGTGCGGCCGGTCGGCCATCCAGATCTCCGCGGCCTGCCGGTACAGCGCCTGGCGCTGCGCCACATCCGTCACCGCGCGCGCCTGCGCCAGCAGCGCATCCAGGCGCGGATTGGCGTACTTCCCCCAGTTCAGGAATCCGTCGGAGGCCAGCCAGAAGGCGATGTTGCCGTCCGGGTCGGGCCGGCCGGACCAGATGGCGATGGCCGCCTCGTAGTCGCCGCGGCGCGTGGCGGCGACCATGGCGCCGGATTCCAGCGTCTCGATGCTGATGTCGAAGCCGCCTTCCCGCGCCATGGCCTGGATGATCTCCGCCACCTGCGCCTCCACCGGCTGGTTCGGCACCTTCAGCGTGAAGGCCACGCGCTCATGCCCCGCCTGCCGCAGCAGCGCCTGCGCCCGCGCCGGGTCGCGCGGCGGCGGGGCGAGGTCGGGGAAATGGTAGGGCGTGCCGGGCGCTTCCGGCTGGTTGTTGGCGCTGAAGCGGCCTTCCAGCGCCACCTGGTTGATGATCGCGCGGTCGATGCTGCGCTCGAAGGCTTCCCGCACCCGCGGGTCGCGGCCGAGCGGCCGCTGCGCCATCGCGCCGTTGCCGACATTGATGCTCATCGTCTGGTAGGCGATGGAATCCCCCGCCACCAGGCGCAGCCGCGCATCGCGCTCCACGCTCGGCACATCGACCGGCGCGACACGCTCGATCAGGTCGAGCTGGCCGGCGCGCAGGTTCAGCAGGCGGACGTTGCTGTCCGGGATCGGCTGGAACACCAGCCGGTCCGCATGGATGTTCGCGGCGTTCCAGTGGCCGTCGAATTTCTCCATCTCGATGCGGTCCTGCGCGATGCGGCGCGTCAGGCGGAAGGGGCCTGAACAGACCGGGTTTTCGCCCACGCGCTCCGCCATCGGCAGCACGGCGGGGGACAGCATCATGCCGGCGCGGTCTGACAGAACGGACAGCAGCGGCGCGAAGGGCTCGGACAGCACCAGGCGGACGGTGCGTGCATCCACGGCCTGCACGTCCGACACCTGCTGCAGCTCGCTGCGCCGGCGGCTTTCGCGCGCGGTGCGGTAGCGGTCGAGGTTCGCCTTGACCGCCGCGGCATCGATCGGCGCGCCATCCTGGAAGCGCGCACCCTCCCGCAACGTCAGCGTCAGCGCGCGGCCATCCGCCGACCATTCCCAGGCGGTGGCGAGTTCCGGGCGGAATTGCAGGTCCGGTCCGATATCGACCAGCTTGTCGCACATTGCCGCGAAGACCACGCGTTCGACGAAGCTGCCGGACTGCGCCGGGTCCAGCACGGCGGGGTCGGCGCCGATGCCGATGCGCAGCGTGGTCTGCGCAAGGGCGGGCATGGCGAGCAGCGGCAAGGCGAGGGCGGCGAGGCGAAGATGACGCATGGCGGGGCCTCCGGCTGGTTCAGCCGGAAGTCTGCGCCTCTCCGCCGCGGTGGCAAGCCATGCTCAAAACGGCAGCGGGATGCGCGCCAGCACCGCCTCGCCCTGGCCACCCTCCAGCAGCCCGCCGGTGCCGAGCGCGAACAGGGCGCGCCCATCCGGCGACAGCGCCACCGCCGTGCTGCCCTCCACCCCCGGCGCCGGGAGCGTGACGGGTGCATCCGCACCGGCCGCAAGTCGTGCCAGGCCACGCGCATGCGTCGCGGCGTAGATCGTGCCATCGGCGGCGACGGCGAAATCATCCACCCCCGTGTCCATGCGCGCCCGCAATTCCGGCGCGCCGGAAGGCCGGTCGCCGGCCATCGCCTGGCGCAGCAGCAGGCGCTGTGCGGAGTTGGACAGCAGCAGCGCGTCGCCCTGGCGCTTGAGGCCGTTGACGCCCGGATAGGGCCGCCCCGCGACCGGTTGCAGCATCGGATGATCCAGCCACGCCGTGGCGCCACCATTGGCAAGGTCCACCAGCCACACCCGCCCCAGCGCGCTGTCCGCCACCAGCAGGCGGTCCGGCGCCAGCAGCAGCGCACCGTTCGGAAAGATGGCCTCGGGCAGGGCGATGCGGCGCTGCATCGCGCCGGCGGCATCCAGCAGCAGCACGGCGCCGCTGCCGCGCATCGCCGCCGGCCCGCCATTGAACGGCGCGCCGTGCACCACCAGGGCCATGGCCCCGCCTGGCAATGCCGCGAGGCTGACCGGATGC
This sequence comes from Falsiroseomonas sp. E2-1-a20, assembly GCF_051433195.1. Taxonomy (NCBI): domain Bacteria; kingdom Pseudomonadati; phylum Pseudomonadota; class Alphaproteobacteria; order Acetobacterales; family Roseomonadaceae; genus Falsiroseomonas; species Falsiroseomonas sp. E2-1-a20. Next base: position 49,184 of record NZ_JBHMFT010000023.1, read on the forward strand.
GCCGGAACCTCGGCGAAGGTCGCGGCACCGGTGGCGGGTGACCACAGCTCAAGGCGGCGGACGAAGTAGTTGGTGAAGACCACGCTGCCATCGCCGCGCACCACCAGGTTTTCCAGGAAGGTGCCGCTGGGAAAGCGCGCCAGGATCTCGGGCGCCTGTTGCGCCTGCGCGGGTGGGGCCGCCAGCAGGCCGGAAGCCACTGCGAACAGGGCTCGGCGTGAGAGGAACTCAGCCACCGGACAGCTCCTTCGCCACGGCATCGACGTTCAGCTCGATCAGGTTCGGCTGCGGCGCCACGCGCGGTGCGCCGGGATGGCGCGCCATGACGGCGGCGCGGATGCGCGCCTTTCCGGCATCCGGCACCACGCCGCCCTGCATCTCCGCCCGCACCAGCGCGTGGAACTCGCGGAGATAGGCGAGTTGCTCCGCGATCAGCACGCCGGCCGGCGCGGCGGCGCCATGGCCGGGCAGGGCGGTCCGCACGCCCTGGTATTTCGGCGCGGCCTTCTCGAGCTCGGAAATCCAGCCGCGCGTGGTGCCGTCCAGCAGCCAGGGCGTGGCGCGGTTGCCGAACAGGTCGGCGGCGACCAGCAGGCTGTCGGCCTCGGAATACAGCATCGTCATGCCTTCCGACGCCTCGCAGGGGCCGAGCTGGTCCACGGTGAACTCGGTGCCGGCGAGGGTGATGCGCTCGTTCGGTCGCAGCACGCGGGTCGGCATCGGCACGCTGTCCGGCGCGCGATCGCCGAAGATGCTGCGCATGAAGGCCATCATTCCGGCGCCGTTGCGCGCCAGCCAGTCCCGCGTCGGCTCGCTGGCCAGCAGCGGGGCCTCCGGGAAGGCGTCGGTGATGGCCTTCAGCCCGCCGCAATGGTCCGGGTGTTCGTGGCTCAGGAAGATCGCCTCCACCGGCAGGTCGAGCCCGCGCGCCAGCGCCACCACCTGGCGCGCTTCCACCAGGGTGCGCTGGCCGTCGATGATGACGACGGAGCGTGGGCCGATCAGCAGGAAGGAGTTCACCAAACCCTCCCCGGGCCGGTCGTATTTCGCGACCTCCAGGCCGCGTCCGGGCGTGTAGCCGGCGGCGCGGGACAGCGGCAGGAAGGTGAGGCCTGCGGCGGCGAGGCCGAGGCGGCGTCGGGTCAGCATGGGCGTGTCCTCCTCAGCCGCGAAAGACCACTTCGGCGCGGAAGGCGCCGGGCGGGTCGCGGTGCATTTGCCAGAAGGTCTCGGCGATACGGTCGGGATCGAATGGCGTGCCGGCGGCGACGGGACCATCGACGGTGACGGTCGCGGCGTGGATGCCTTCCGGCGCCAGCTCCGCATGCAGGGTCAGGGCCAGGCTGCGCAGCCCGGCCTTGCCCACGGCGAGGGAGGCGGCGGGCAGCCAGCTGGTCGGGCTCAGCGCCAGGCCGCCGCCGGTCAGCAGCAGGCTGCCACGCCCGGCCGCCCGCATGCCGGGCAGCACCGCCCGCACGGCGGCCAGCGCGCCGGTGACGTTGACGGCGAGATCGGCGGCGAGATCGGCGGGCGCCAGGGCGGAGGGGCCGGGCATGGCGATGCTGGCGCGATAGGCGTTGTAGACCAGCACCTCTGCCCCACCCGCCAGCGCCGCCGTGAGGCTCGAAGCATCGCCGGCATCGGCCGCGGCGAGGCTGACGCCGGGGCCGGCCAAGGCCGCATGGCGTGCGGGGTCGCGCGCCAGGCCGGTGACGGCAAAACCTTCTGCCGCGAAGCGGCGGGCGATGGCGGCGCCGAGGCCAGGGCCGAAGCCGATGACGACGCAGCGCGGCTGGTGTGCAGGTACGGACATGGAAAGGTTCCTGTTGCGAGGCCGCATGTTTGCCCGCGATGATCCGGCGCAACGGCGGTCCTCGGCATATCGACATGAACCGGATTCATAGTGCGGCGCTCGACCTCAACCTGCTGAAGCTGTTCGACGCCGTGATGGAAACCCGCAGCGTCTCCCGCGCCGCGGTCCTGCTCGGCCTGAGCCAATCCGCCGTCAGCCATGGCCTGGCGCGGCTGCGGGAGGTTGTGGGCGATCCGCTGTTCATCCGCAGCGGCGGCCGCATGGAACCCACCGCCCGCGCGCAACGCCTGGCGGAGCCGATGCGCGATGCGCTGGTGCTGGCCGCCAGCGCGCTGTCACCCGATGCGGCGCAAGCCTTCGACCCGGCCGCCGGGCGGCGCGTCTTCACCATCGGTGCCGGCGACTACGCCGCGGCGGTGCTGCTCGGCGGCTTCGTCGCGGAGGTGGCGGCGGCGGGCTGGGACCTCGGCATCGCGGTGCTGCCGGTGGACCGGCAATCGGCACCGGCGATGCTGGATGCCGGCCAGATCGACCTGGCACTCGGCCTGCTGCCACAGCGGCGGCGCTGGCATGAGGGGCGCGTGCTGTACGAGGAAGTGCAGGCCTGCGTCTTCGACGGCGCCCGTCTCGGCATCGCCGCGCCCATCGTGCTGGAGCAGTTCTGCGCCCTGCCGCAGATCGTCCCCTCGCTGCATGGCGACTTCACGAGCTGGGTGGAGGAGGAGCTGGACCGGCTGGGGCAGCGCCGCCGCGTGGTGATGGCGACGGCGCATTTCCTGTCCATCCCGATGCTGCTGAAGCAGGTACCGGCGGTGGCGACGTTGCCGCGCCGCCTTTGCATGGCCTGCGCCAATGCGGCGGCGCTGACCGTCAGCCCGCTGCCCTTCCCGCCGCGCCGCTTCGAGATCTCCATGCTGTGGCATCGTCGCGACAGCAACGCGGCTGCGCAGATCTGGCTGCGCGACCGCATCGCCGCGCACAACAGCCCGGCCGCCGTCTGAGGTCAGGCGGCGGCCTCCCGCACGAAGGCGAGCCGCAGCTTGGTGCCCTCCACCCCGCGGACTTCCACCGTCCGCGGCGCCTGGCCCTCCATCTGCAGGCTGCCGCGCGTGCCGACCGGTGCGGCGATGGCGCCGGTGACACACACGCCACCCTCGCTGATGTCGCGCAGTTGCACGACGCTGCCGGCGCCGCCGAGCACCAGCGTCGCCTTGCCTTCGATCGGCCGGCGCGGCTCCGCGCGGCGGTCCACCTCCGGCACGGCGGACCGCAGGATGCTGACGACGTGATGCGTCAGACCCCGAGCCTCCGCCGCCAGATCCTCCGTCTCCTTGCGGCTGCGCTCGGCGCGCGTGCCAGCATCGCGCGCATCGGTGGAGACATGGCCGATGCGGCGGGAGACGTCGCGCGTCGCCTGGGTGCTGTCGGCGATGCTGCGCGCGATGGCGCTGGTCGCATGGTCCTGCTGGCCGACCGAATCGGCGAGCGTTGCCGCGAGCTGGTCCATGCGGGCGACGGAGTGCGCGATGCGGCGCACCGTCTCCACCGCCGCGGCGGTGCGCTGGCTCACCGCCTCGATGTGCTGGCTGATTTCCTGCGTCGCCTTGGCGGTCTGCGTCGCCAGCGCCTTCACCTCCCCGGCCACCACGGCGAAGCCCTTGCCGGCATCGCCGGCGCGCGCCGCCTCGATCGTCGCGTTCAGCGCCAGCAGGTTGGTCTTGCCGGCGATTTCCTGGATCAGTCGGGTGACGTCGCCGATCTGGCCGACGGCGCCGGACAGGTCGAGGATCACGGCTTCGGTCTTGGTGCTGTCGGTGGCGGCGGCGCGGCCCACCTCGGCGGCCTCCCGCACCTGGCCGGAGATGTTGCGGATCGAGGTCGTCAGCTCCTCCGCCGCCACCGCGACGGTTTCCGCCACGGCCAGCGAGGCATCGGCGGCGGCGCCGACCGCGCCGGCATTCTGGTCCACCCGCGCCGCCGCGGCCGCCATGGCGCTGGCATCGGCGGCGAGGCCGCTGGCCTGCTCGACGATGCGGGTCATCGCCTTCAAGGTCTCGGCCTCCACCAGGTCGGCCATGCCGCGCAGCGATTCGGTCTTGGCCTGTTGCGCGGCCTCCCGGCCTGCCTCCTGCTCCACCCGCAGGCGTTGCGCCTCCTGCCCCTGGGCGCGGAACACCAGCACCGCTTCGGCCATCGCGCCGACCTCGTCGCGGCGACCCTGGCCCGGGATGTCCGCGGCAAGATCGCCGGTGGCCATGCGCCGCATCACCGCCTCCAGCGCCCGCAGCGGTGCCATGGCCCGCATCGACCAGGCGGCGATGCCGATGCCGAGCAGCAGGCCGGCGCCGACGAGCCCGAGGATCAGCGCCTGGAAGCCACTCGCCAGGCTGCGGGCCTGCGCGGCGACGATGCCGTTCTTGGCCTCCTGCAGGTCGATGAACTGGTTGATGCGCGCCAGCCATTCGACGAAGGCCGGACGCGCCTGGTCCAGCAGCAGCGCCTGCGCGCCGGCGCCATCGCCCGCGTCCTGCAGGGCCACGACGCGGGCGATGAGCGGCAGGCTGCGGGATTCGGTCTGCTTGATGGAGGCGAGGATGCGGCGTTCATCCTCCGTCACTTCCGCGCCCGTCGCCATCATCGCGTCGAGGCGCTGCGCACTGGCGGCGTAGTCGGCCGCCAGCTTCTCGATCTCCGCCAGCGCCGCGGCGCGTTCGGACGGCAGGCGGACCAGCACGACGTCGCGCAGCGAAATCGCACGGTCATGCACGCTGCCGCGGAAGTTGATGGCGAAGCGCTGCTTCACGCTGTTCACGTCGGCGACGACGGCGAGGCTGGCGTTGATCGCGTTGACCTCCCGTACCGCCACGCCAGCAAGGCCGAGCAGCAGGCAAAGCACCAGGCCGTAGCCCAGTGCGAGCCTGCTCCGGATGCTCGTCAGGCGATGCGTCGGCTTGGAGAAGGCATTCGGCATTGCAGGCTCCGGCTGGGGATGGCGCGCCACGTCGCTCCAGTTTGCGGGTCATCGCTTAAGCGCAGGTGAAGCGGCGTTACCTTCCGCAGCAATCTGCCTCGGGAAAGCGGCAATCGCGGCCCGATTGCGCCTTGCGCCCGGCGCCATGCTGGCCGCGTTGAACGCCCAGGAGGACATCATGCGCCGCCTTTTCCTCGCCGCCGCCTTCAGCCTCGGCCTGCTCGCTTCCGGCACCGTGGGTGCCGCGCCCGCCACCCCGCCGCGGCCCGTGGCCGAAATGGCTCTTGACGCCACGCCGGTGCAGTACCGCGACCGGCGCTACGATGATCGGCGAAGCCATCGCCCGGCCCCGCGCTACGTGGCCCCGCGCTACGTGGCCCCGCGCCATGTGGCCCCGCGCTACGTGACGCCGCTGCGCCACCGCGGCCATGCCTATTCCGCACCGCAGCGGCGCAACTGGCACGCGCCGCCGCGCGGCCATCGCTACGGCTGGCGCTGAGGCGCGCCCGGCATTTCGTTGCTTTCGTCCGTGTCGTGCGCGTCGGCGGAGGCGCCATCCGTCGAAACCCTCCGCGATGGGCACGACACCCTGTCGCAATGCGGCCGGACTACCTTCGGCTCCGGACGCAAACGCGTACCGCAACAGGATGCGAGACAGGAGAAGACCGATGAACCACATCACACGGATGGCCGCGGCGGCGCTGCTGGCCACGGGGTTTGCGCAGGGCGCCTCGGCGCAATGGCTCACCACCACGCAGGACGGCGACAGCATCGTCGTGCATGGCCGTGACCCGAACCACAACATCGTCGGCGGCGCGCTGGTGCGCATGACCGGCTCGGGCGAGGGCGCGACGACGGAAACCCTCAGCGTCAACGCCGTGCAGTCGGCCCGCAACGTGCGGGTTGTCGGCAGCGGCGAGAACCAGAGCGTGGTGGAGATCGAGGCCGCGCAGCCCGCGCGCTTCGCCGCCACCATGGGCGACCGCGGCTGACGTGCCTACAGCTTGAAGACTGGCGCGCCTACAACCTGCACGCCTGCGTGCCTACAGCACGACGAGATCATCCCGGTGGATGATCTCGTCCCGCCCTCGCCAGCCGAGGATCTGCTCAAGCTCCTCGCTGCGGTGGCCGGCGATCAGCCGGGCGGCGTCGGCATCGTAGGCGGACAGGCCGCGCGCCAGAAGCTGCCCGGCTTCGTCGCGCACCGCCACCGGATCACCGCGCTGGAACGTACCTTCCACTGAACGTACGCCAGCCGGCAGCAGCGAGGAGCCGCGCGCCAGCGCCCGCGCCGCGCCGGCATCCACCACCAGCGCGCCGAGCGGCGCCAGGCTGCCGGCGATCCAGCGCTTGCGCGCCGAACGCCCTTCATTCTCGGGCAGGAACCAGGTGCAGCGCGCGCCCTGCATCATCGCCTCCAGCGGCCGGTCGCGCTGGCCGAGCGCGATCGCCATGGCGCAGCCGGCGCCGGTGGCGATGCGCGCCGCGATCAGCTTGGTGCGCATGCCGCCGGAGGAATAGCCGGGTGGCGGCTCACCCCCCATCGCCATGATCTCCTCCGTGATGTGGTCCACCACGGGGATATGCACGGCCTGCGGGTCGCGCCGCGGGTCGGCGGTGTAGAGGCCATCGATGTCGGACAGCAGCACCAGCGCATCCGCCTCCACCATCTCCGCCACGCGGGCGGCCAGGCGGTCATTGTCGCCGAAGCGGATCTCGGCGGTGGCGACGGTGTCGTTCTCGTTGATGACGGGAATGCAGCCCAGCGTCAGCAGCGTGCCGAGCGTGGCGCGCGCATTCAGGTAGCGCCGGCGGTCCTCGCTGTCCTCCAGCGTCAGCAGAAGCTGCGCGGCGTTGAGCTGCACGGCGGACAGGGCCTGCGCCCAGGCACCGGCCAGGCGGATCTGCCCGACGGCCGCGGCGGCCTGCTTCTCCTCCAGCCGCAGCGTCTTTTTCCGGGTGAGGCCCAGCGCGTGGCGCGCGAGCGCAATGGCGCCGGAGGATACCAGGATGACCTCCGCGCCCCGCGCCCGCAGCGCCGCGACATCCCGCGCCACGCCGGCCAGCCAGGCCTCTCGCGGCGCGGCGCCGCCAGGGTCGACGACGAGGGCGGAGCCGATCTTGACGACGATGCGCCGCGCGGTGGCGAGGGAGGGGAGCATGGGCCGCCGTCTCAGCGCTGGCGGTCGGCCAGGATCTGCTCGTACAGCGCCCGCAGCACCTGCGGCACGCCAGCCCCCGTGGCGCCGGAGACCAGCAGCGCCGGCCGCCCGGCCGCCTTGGACAGCGCCTTGAGGCGGGAGGCGGTGGCCTGCGGAGTCATCGCGTCCGACTTGTTCAGCGCCACCACCTCCGGCTTGTCGGCCAGGCCGCCGCCGTAGCCGGCCAGTTCTTCCCGGATGGTACGGTAGGCGCTCGCGGGGTCGGCGGCGGTGCCATCGACCAGGTGCAGCAGCACGGCGCAGCGTTCGACATGGCCGAGGAAGCGGGTGCCGAGGCCGGCGCCTTCATGCGCACCCTCGATCAGGCCGGGGATGTCGGCCAGGACGAATTCCAGCGAGCCGTCGCGGGACGGCGTGCCATCCGGGTTCAGCCGCACCACGCCGAGCTGCGGGTGCAGCGTGGTGAAGGGGTAGTCCGCCACCTTCGGCCGCGCCGCGGAAACGGCGGCGAGAAAGGTGGATTTGCCGGCATTCGGCAGGCCGAGCAGCCCGCTGTCGGCGATCAGCTTCAGGCGCAGCCAGATCGAGCGTTCCTCGCCCGGCCAGCCCTTGTCGGCGCGGCGCGGGGCGCGGTTGGTGGAGGTCTTGAAGGTGGCATTGCCATGCCCGCCATCGCCGCCGCGGGCGATGACGACGCGCTGGCCGACCTCCGTCAGGTCCGCCAGCAGGGCTTCCTTGTCCTCGTCCAGGATCTGGGTGCCGACCGGCACCTTCATGATGACGTCGTCGGACCCGGCGCCGGTGCGGTCGGAGCCCGCGCCGTTGCCGCCCTTGCGGGAGCGGAAATGCTGGGCGTAGCGGTAGTCGATCAGCGTGTTCAGGCCGTCCACGGCCTCGATGATCACGTCGCCGCCCTTGCCGCCATTGCCGCCGTCGGGGCCGCCGAATTCGATGTACTTCTCGCGCCGGAAGGCGATGACGCCGTCGCCGCCGTCACCCGCCTTCACATGCACCTTGGCTTCGTCGAGGAATTTCATGGCGCTATGTCTGGGACCTGGGGGCCGGGAGCCTGGAAACGCGAACGGGGGCCGTGCGGCCCCCGTCCCAACGCCTGCCAGACGGCCGCTTCCTTATTCGGCGGCGACGGCCATCGGCGTGATGGAGACCTGCACGCGGCCTTCGGCCTTGCGCTCGAACTTCACGTGGCCGGTGACCAGGGCGTGCAGGGAGTGGGTGCGGCCCACCAGCACGTTGCTGCCGGCCATCATCTTGGTGCCGCGCTGGGTGACCAGGATGTTGCCGGCCTGGACGAACTGGCCGTCCGAACGCTTCACGCCGAGGCGCTTGCCGGCGGAGTCGCGGCCGTTGCGGGAGGAACCGCCTGCCTTCTTATGTGCCATGGTCCGAAATCCTTACGCTGCAACGATGCCGGAGATGCGCAGCACGGTCTGCATCTGGCGATGGCCGTTCTTGCGGCGGCTGTTCTTCCGGCGCCGCTTCTTGAAGATGATCACCTTGGCATCGCGCGTCTGGCGTTCCACCACCGCGGTGACGGTGGCGCCCGGGACGGTCGGCGCACCGAGCGTCAGGCCGGACTCGTCGCCCAGGGCGAGGATGTCGTGGAAGGTGATGGTGGAGCCGGGTTCGGCCTCGAGCTTCTCGACGGTCAGCACGGCGTCGGGCGTGACGCGGTACTGTTTGCCGCCGGTGCGGATCACTGCATAGGTCATGTTCGCGCTCGGGCTTTCGAGGTCCGGTGCCATGGGCGAGTTCGCCCGGACTGTTGGAGGTGGTTCGGCCATGACTGGCCGCCGGCCTTCCGAAGCGCCTGAGCACCTGGGTGGCCGGAGGGCGCAGCGTATAGCCGCGCGCCGGCCGGTGAGTCAACGGTTCGGCTGGCGTGTCAGGCGCCCGAGTCAGGCGCCGGCGAAGCGCTCCGCGGCGAAGGGGGCAAGGTCCTGGTTGCTGGGACGGCCGAGGATGGCCGGCGCCAGCAGCTCCGCCGTGGGCGCGGAGCCTGTCAGGCCGAGATGGCCATGGCCGAAGGCGAACCACAGGCCGGGCACGCGCCGGGCCGGGCCGATCACCGGCACGGAATCCGGCAGGCAGGGGCGGTGCCCCATCCAGAAATCCGTGGCCCGGGTGACCTTGGCGTCCGGGAACACCGCGGCGAGGTCGCCATACAGCAGCTCCGCCCGCGCGGCATCCCGGGGGCGGTCGAGCCCGCCGAACTCCACCGTGCCGGCGACGCGCAGCGCGCCCTCCATCGGCGTGATGAACACCTTGCGGTCGGCCGGGATCACCGGCCGGGTCAGCGTGACGCCGGAATCGGCCAGGTCCACATGGTAGCCGCGCTGCGATTCCAGGGGGATGCGGTAGCCGAGCGGGGCGGCCAGCCGGGCCGACCAGGCGCCGGCGGCCAGCACCACGACCTCCGCCTGGTGCAGCGCGGCCTCTCCCTGGGCGCCGGCGATGCGGCCATCGCTGGTCGCCAGCGCGGTGATGCGGTCGCGCAGGATGGTGCCGCCGGCCTGCCGGAAGGCTTCGCCCAGTCGGCGCGCATAGCGCAGCGGGGAGGCGCAGTGGGTGTGGTCCGGCAGGAACATGCCGAGCCGGTAAGCCTCGCCGATCGCGGGCTCCAGCGCGGTGAGGCCGGCGCGGTCCAGCTTTTCGAGCCGGGCTCCGTGCCGGCGCCGGATCTCCCAGGCCGGGGCGTCCTTCGCCAGCTGCGCGGCATCGCGATAGATGTAGAGCTGGCCGTTGGCCCGCAGCAGCTCCGGCGCGCCGATCTCCCGCGCCAGGGCGTGATGCTGTTCGGTGGCCAGGTGCAGCAGCTGGTCCAGGGCCGCCGTGGCGCGGGACACCGCGGCCGGGCGCGCTGCGGCGACGAAGCGGGCCAGCCAGGGCGCGGCGCGCCACCAATAGGCGGGCGGCACGTGCAGCGGCGCGGCGCGGTCCAGCAGCATGCGCGGCACCTGGCGCAGCAGGCCGGGCAGGGCCAGCGGCGCAACGGAACTGGCGCTGATCGCCCCCGCATTGCCGAAGCTGGCGCCGCCCTCGCCAGGTGGCTCGGCATCCACGACGGTGACGGAGGCGCCACCCCGCAGCAGGCGCCAGGCGAGCGCCAGGCCGACGATGCCGGCGCCGACCACGAGGACCCGGGGCGGGTGCGGATCGGTCATGGCAGCGTCTGACTCCAAACAGGCCGGCTCCAAACAGGCCGGCTCCAGGCAGGTCGGAACGTAAGCACGCGCCTCCGTCCAGTGACAAGCGGCGCCGACCCTGGCCCGGCCCGCGGCACGGAATGGTCTTGATCCGCGCTGACGCGGCGCCGTATTCATGTCACCCTGCACGCCCCGGTGGAAAAACCTGATCCTCGGGAACCGCCAGACAACGCCGCCGTTTCGATCCAAACTTCGTCCGTTGGCCCTTGAAGGGCGGCCGGGCGCCAGCAGCCAGGAACATATGCATGCCCAGCAAGGCCCCGCCGAAGACGTCGGAAACCAAGGCGCCGAAGGATGCGGCCCCGGCCCAGGGGAAGGCAGCCAAGATTGACAAGCCCGCCAAGGGCGCCAAGCTGAACGCGCTGCAGCAGCCGCTGCAGCCCTCGGCGGAACTGGCGGCCGTGGTGGGCGAGGGCAAGCTCGCGCGCGGCGAGGTCGTCAGCAAGGTCTGGGTCTACATCAAGGAAAACAAGCTGCAGAACCCGGATGACGGGCGCGAAATCATTGCCGACGACAAGCTGCGGAAGGTGTTCGGCAAGGACAAGGTGACGATGTTCGAGATGAACAAGCACCTCGCCCAGCATCTTAAGTAACGCATCTGAAGTAACGGCTCGACGGCGCAGCCGGGCGCAGGTTCTACGCCCGGCGCGCCCTTGGCCCTAGGGGGCGCGCCCCCTCGATCGCGGCGCTGGCCAGTGCCTGGTCGACGCCGCCGCCGATATGCCCGGCCAGCACCTGCCGCGCCGCCGCCGCATCCCGGCGAAGGGCGGCATCCAACAGCGCCTGATGTTCCCGCACCGCGATGTCGCCGCGGAAGCCCAAGGCAATATTCTGGTAGCGCAGATAGCGATCGAAGGTCGCGGCGTGGGTGGCCATCAGCGTGCGCGATCCACAGGCGGAAATCAGCGCCTGGTGGAACTGCGCATCGAGACGCCGCCATTGGTCCAGCGCCGCCGCATCCCCCGCGCGCAGCCGGTCCTGCATCTGCGCCAGGCGGTGATGTGCCGCAATCACCCGCGCCTCCCATTCCAGGTCGCCGGCGTGGAACGCTTGCTCCAGCGCATGCGTCTCGAGCAGCAGGCGGAGGCTGGCGACTTCGTGCAGGTTCGCGGCCGATAGCGGCGCAACCTCGAAGCCGCGCTGGCCTTCGGCCACGATGAACTGCTCGACCGTCAGCCGGCTGAGAACCTCCCGCAGCGTGCTGATGCCGGCGCCATAGCGGTCCCGCAGCGCCTCCAGCCGCAGCTTCTGGCCGGGTGCCAGGATGCCGCGCAGCAGGTCGCCGCGGATCAGGCGGTAGGCGCGCTCACTTGCCGATTCGGCGCTGGCTGGGGCCGGGTGGCGGCGCGGTGACGGCGTGAAGCCGTCGAGGGCGCCGGTCGCGGCCACATGCGCGACGCAGCCATCGACATGCGCCGCCAGGATGGCGCAGGCGGCGGCCGGGTCCCGCCGCAGCGCGCAGTCCAGCAGGGCCGCATGCTGGTCCGCCGCCACGGCACCGCGGAACACCACCGCCACCATCTGGTAGCGCAGGTAGCGGTCATAGGCCGCGGCATAGGCTTCCAGCAGGGTCGCCGAGCCGCAGGCGGCAATCAGCACATGGTGGAAGTCCCGGTCGTAGCGCTTCCACAGCGCCGCGTCGGCAGCCTGGCCGGCCAGCAGCCGGCGTTCGATCATCGCCAGCTTGTGGTGCGCGCCGACGACCTCGCCTTCCCAGTCCAGGTCGCCGGCGGCGAAGCTGGCCTGGATGGCGTGGCCTTCCAGCAGCAGGCGCAGCGCCGCCACCTCGCGAAAATCCTCCACCGAGACCGGGGCCACGGCGAAGCCGCGCTGGCCTTCGGCGAGGACCAGCCCCTCGCTGGCCAGGCGGTTGAGCGCCTCCCGCAGCGTGGCGACGCCGGCGCCGTAGACCGGCCGCAGCCCCTCCAGCCCCAGCTTCGCGCCGGGTGCCAGGCGCCCGAGGATCAGGTCGCCGCGGATGCGCCGATAGGCGGCGTCGCTGAAGCCTTCCTCCACCCGGCCCGTCATCCTGTCCCGATCGCTGGTCCCGCGCAGCACATCATGGTGGCTGGCAGCGCCACAATATCCGCGATTCCAGGAAATCTCCTAGATAATGCGGATGGGCGCTTGATTCCGCCCTGGCGCCTCAATAGCCTGGGCGGGCCGCGGTATCCGCGGCCAAGCAATCGGTTGGGGAGGATGCGCATGGGCGCGATGATGGGGCGTCGTTCCGCCGTGGGCGCCGTGATGGGCGCCGCGGCGCTGGCAGCCGGGCTTGCCGCGCCGGCCGTGGCGCAGGCCCGGCGGCGCATCCGCTTCGCCGCCGTCTTCTCCGACCAGGACATCCGCGGCGAGGCGATGCGCGGCTTCGTCACCGACCTGGCCGGCCAGTTCGATGTCGAGCTGCACCTGAACGCCACGCTGTTCCGCCAGGGGACGGAGCTGGTGGCGATCCAGCGCAACAACCTGGAGATGGCGAACCTCGCGCCGCAGGACATCTCCCGCCAGATCCCGGCCTGGTCGGTGATGACCTCCGCCTACCTGTTCCGCGATGCCGAGCACATGCGGAAGACCTTCGCCGGCGATGTCGGGCGCGAGTTCAACCGCATGGCGCGGGACCAGCTGAACGTCCACGTCCTCGGCCCGCTGTATTTCGGCACGCGCCACGTCAACCTGAAGCCGCGCAAGCGCATCAGCACCCCGGCGGACCTGGCCGGCCTGAAGCTGCGGATGCCGCCGGGCGAGGCCTGGCAGTTCCTCGGCGAGGCGCTGGGTGCCAACCCGACGCCGGTGGCCTTCGCCGAGCTGTACACGGCGTTGCAGACCGGCACGGTGGATGGCCAGGACAATCCGCTGCCGACCAGCCGCACCATGCGCTTCCATGAGGTCACCACGCAATTCGTGCTGACCAGTCACCTGGTCGCCTACGACCTGCTGTCGATCTCGGCGCGGCTGTGGGACGGGCTGACGCCGGCGCAGCAGGCCGCCATCCAGGCCGCCGCCGACAAGGCGATCGAGGCCAGCACCCGACGCCACCTGATGCAGGAGGAGGAGATGGTGAACTTCTTCCGCACCCAGGGCCTCGAGGTCTATGCGCCCGACGTCGCCGCCTTCCGGGCGGAGGCGCAGCGCCGCTACCTCGCCTCGCCGCTGTCGCAGGCCTGGCCGGCCGGCGTGCTCGACCGCATCAACGCCGTCAGCTGAACCGGGCCCGGCGGATGCGGCACGCGGCACGCCGCATCCTGGGCTGGGCACGGCGGCGGGCGGAGAATGTGCTGGCCGCGCTGCTGGTGGCGATGTTCGGCGCCTTCATCATCCAGATCGCCATGCGCTACCTGCTGAACGCGCCGGTGGGTTGGACCACGGAGGTCTCGACGCTGGCGTGGTTGTGGGGCGTGCTGTGGGGTGCGGCACTGGTGCTGCGGGACGATGAGGAGATCCGCTTCGACCTGATCCATGGCAGCGTGCCGCCCGGCCTGCGCCGCGTGTTCGATGCGGTCACCGGGCTGACGGTCGTCGGCGTCTTCGGCCTGTCGCTGCCGGCGGTGCTGGACTACGTCGCCTTCATGAAGGTCGAGCGGTCCACCTATCTCGGCCTGCGCTTCGACCTGCTGTTTTCCGTCTATGTCGTCTTCGCCGTGGCGATGATCATCCGGCACGGCTGGATCGCCTGGTGCGCCGTGACGAACACGCCCCGTGGCACGGCGCGCGCCGCGTGATGCCGGACAGCCCGTTCTCCCTGGCGCTGGTGGCGATCATCGGCCTGTCGCTGCTCGGCCTGCCGATCGGCCTCGGCATGATCACCGGGTCCATCATCTACCTGGCACTGTCAGGCCAGGACATGTCGATCGCGGCGGAGCAGGTGCTGAACGGGCTGAACGGCAGCTTCATCCTGCTGGCGGTGCCGCTGTTCATCTTCTCCGCCGGGCTGATGAACGCGGGCAGCATGACGGACCGGCTGCTGCGCTTCTGCAACATGCTGGTCGGGCGGTTCCGTGGCGGGCTGGGTCATGTGAACGTGGTGCAGAGCGTGATCTTCGCCGGCATGTCGGGCTCCGCCATCGCCGATGCCGCGGGCAGCGGCCGCATGATCATCGACATGATGAAGCGCGGCGGCGGCTATCCCGCCAGCTATGCGGCGGCCATCACCGCGGCCACGGCGGTGATCGGCCCGATCATCCCGCCCTCCATCCCCATGGTGCTCTACGCGCTGATCTCCGACAGCTCCATCGGCTACCTGTTCCTCGGCGGCGTGGTGCCGGGGCTGCTGATGGGCGTGGCGCAGATGGGCATCAACACCTGGATGGCGCACCGCCACGACTTCCCGGTGGCGGAGCGCGTGCCGCTGTGCGAATTGCCGCGGCTGACCTGGGACGCGCTGCCGGCGCTGCTGATGCCGGTGATCCTGCTGGGCGGCATCTATGGCGGCGTCATGACGCCGACGGAGGCCGCCGCCGTCGCCGCCGCCTACGCCTTCCTGGTGGCGACGCTGCTGTATCGCAGCATCTCCGCCCCGCAACTGTACCGCACGGTGCTGGACAGCGCCCGGTCCACCGCCGCCATCGGCATGCTGATCGCCGGCGCGCTGGCCTTCAACTACGTGGTGACCAGCGAGAACATCCCGACCACGGTGCGCAACCTGCTGGCCGGCTACGAACTCTCGCGCTGGGAATTCCTGCTGGCGGTCAACGTCATCCTGCTGGTGCTGGGCTGCCTGCTGGAGGGCAGCACCATCCTGCTGGTGGTGGTGCCGGTGCTGATCCCGACGGCGCAGGCGCTCGGCGTGGACATGGTCCATTTCGGCGTGGTGGTGGTGGTGAACATCATGATCGGGCTGATCACCCCGCCCTACGGCCTGCTGCTGTTCATCGTGGCGAAGCTGGCCGATGCGCCGCTCTCCGCCGTGGTGCGGGACATGATGCCCTTCATCCTGGCGATGATGCTGGCGCTGGCCGCGATCACCTTCATCCCGGAACTCGTGCTCTGGCTGCCGCGGCAATTCGGCTACCAGGGCTGACACAGGCGGACCCGATGCCCCGTACCCTGCATGTCCTGAACGGCCCGAACCTGAACCGGCTCGGCAAGCGGGAGCCCGCGATCTACGGCCACACCACGCTGGCGCAGGTCGAGGCGATGTGCCGCGAGGCGGCGGGCGCGGACGCCATCGTCTTCCGCCAGACCAACCACGAAGGCCAGCTGGTGGAATGGATCCACGAGGCCATTGACGAAGCCGCCGACGGCATCGTCATCAACCCGGCCGGCCTGACCTTTTCGTCGATCCCGGTGCTGGACGCGCTGAAGATGTTCGCGGGCCCGATCATCGAGCTGCACATCTCCAACATCCACCGGCGGGAGGCGATCTACCACCGCTCGCTGGTCTCCCCGGTGGCAACCGCGGTCATCGCCGGGCTGGGCGCGCAGGGCTATGCGACGGCGGTGCGGTCCCTGCAGGACCTGCTCGAAGCGGCCTGAGGCTCAGGGCGCGACCGCGCTGCGGCCCTGGGCGGCCATGCGGACGGCGGCATTGGCGGCGCCGAAGCCGGCATAGCCGGCCGCGCGTTCGGTGATCTCGAAGAAGAAGCGGTCGCGGAAGGCGCGGGTATAGGCGTGGCGGAAGGTGCCGCCGGCGGCATCCTGGTCGTACAGCAGATGGCGCTGCGCCATCGCCTCCAGCGCCGCGTCCTCCAGCCCGAAGCGGGCGCCGAGATCCTCGTAGTAGTTGGCCGGGATATCCAGCAGCGGCGCGGCCAGCGCGGCCGCGGCATCCACCGCGGCATCGGCATCCGCGGCGGCGAAGGCGATGTGGTGCACGCCGGCGCCGGCGAAGGCGGAGACAAAGCGGCCCGTGCCGGTGCGGCCGCTTTCCGAGACGTTCAGCGGCAGCCGCACGCTGCCCCCACCTCCGGTGTAGGCGCGGCTGCGCACCAGGCCGTAGGGATCGGGCAATTCCCAGGGCGCATCGGCCTGCAGGCCGAACAGGGCGCGGAAGAACAGCACGAAGCTGTCGATCATGCCGGGCGCCAGCGCCTGCGCCACATGGTCGATGCCGCGCAGCGTGCCGGGGGCTGCTTCGGCGTCGAGGGCAAAGTCATCCTCCCAGATCGGCCGCGCGCCGCTCGCTGGGTCTTCCACCAGGTACACCGGCATGCCGTCCGGCGCGCGGACGGCAGGGATGTGGCGCTCGCCATCGCCGACGCGTTCGCGCCACACCGGGCAGGCCAGCGCCTCCGCCCGCGCCACCAGCCGCGCCGGGTCGTCGACGCGCAGCGCGATGGCGCAGACGCAGGGGCCGAACAGCTCGAAGCGCTCGGAGGCCGCGCTGTCCGGCTCCGCGTTCAGCACCAGGTTGGCGCCGCCGTTGCGCCACAGCTCGACATCCTTGGACCGGTGCAGCCCGACGCGGCGGAAGCCCAGCGTGCCGAGCATCGCGCCGAGATCCGCCCGCGCCGCGGGGTCCAGCGCGAATTCGACGAACTCGATGCCGGACAGCACCGGAAGCGCAGGCAGCGGCGCCGTGGCCACCTGGTCCTCCAGCCACACCAGGCTGCGCAGCGCGTCGCGGGCGATGCGGCGGGAGGGGGCGGTGCGGAACTCGTCGTTGAAGATCTCGAGCGACAGCGGGCCGGCATAGCCGGCCTCCAGCACCTGCCGCAGGAAATCCGGCACGGCCAACTCACCCTGGCCCGGGAACAGCCGGTGGTGCCGGCTCCAGGACAGCGGGTCCATGGACAGCAGCGGCGCATCCGCCAGTTGCAAAAAGAAAAGCTTCTCGGCGGGCACGGTGGCGGCGAGTCCGGCCAGGTCGTCGCCGAGGCAAAGGGTGTGAAAACTGTCGAGGATCAGCCCCAGCGCCGGATGGTCGGCGCGGCGCACGATATCCCAGGCATCGCGCCAGCGGTTTACCTGGCGGCCCCAGGCCAGGGCCTCGTAGCCTACGCGCAGCCCGCGCCGCGCCGCGCGCTCCGCCATCTCGTGCAGGTCGGCGGCGGCGCGGGCGGCATCCGGCAGCGTCGCCGGCTGCGCGTTGCTGCACACCAGCACCAGGTCGGTGCCGAGCGCCTGCATGGTGTCGAACTTGCGCTCCGCCCGGTCCAGGTTGCGGCCGCGCTGCGGCTCCGGCATCGCCTCGAAATCACGGAAGGGCTGGAAGATCGCGATGTCGAGGCCGAGGTCGGAGGCCATGCGCCCGGCCTCGCGGGCCGAGCCCTCGAAGGTCAGCAGGTCGTTCTCGAAGATCTCGACGGCATCGAAGCCGGCGGCGGCGGCGGCCTCCAGCTTGTCCGGCAGGGTGCCGGAGAGGCAGACCGTCGCGATGGAACGCTTGCGCCGCACCAGAATCCCCTCGTCACGCCACGCACACAACATAGGGTGGGGCAGGGGCGGCCGGAACCGTCAGGGCACCATGACGCGGATGAAATAAGCCTCCGTCGCCTCGATGTCGCTTTGCAGCGCGATGAAGCGGTGCTGGTCGGTCGCCGCGCGGTTCGCCTGCGGGCTGCTGATGTTGAAGACCAGGGCGGAGGTCACGGTCGGCGTGCGGTCCGCGGTGATGCCCACCAGTTCCACCCGCACGTTGCGGCGGCCTTCCACCTGCTTCACGGCGCTGGCGGAGAAGCTGTAGTTCACCAGCGCCTCACCCTCCCGCGGTGCATTCGCCGGCGCCACGATGAAGTTGTTCAGCCGCACGCCGCCGCCGGTCAGCTCCAAATTCACCAGGTCAGCAGGCGCGATGCGCTGCCAGCCGCTGTCGTATTGCTGTGCCATGGCCAGGCCGGGCAGCAGCGCCATCACCACCGCGAGAGCCGTCTTCCGCATGTATAATGTCTCCACCTGAGGGCGGCAGATGAGGCGGCCCATGGCCGGATCAACCCGCCGCCCGCGACAACACCGGCGACCCTCGGCAGGCTTGGCTTCACGATCCCGCGGGGTCTTGCCGGCACCCACCGCCTCCCGCAATTTGCCACCCGTCTGCCAGGGGAGGCTGCGCTGCAATTCCGGGAACTCGATCGGCTGCTGCGGCCGTCCTCGGTCGCCATCATCGGCGCGTCCGACGACCCGGTCCGCATCGGCGGCCGCCCGCTGGCCTACATGCTGTCCCAGGGGTTTCGCGGCGCGCTGATGCCGGTGAACCCGAACCGGCCGACGGTGCAGGGCGTGCCCGCCTTCGCCCGCGTCGCGGACCTGCCGCAGGCCCCCGATGCCGCGATCGTGGCCATTCCCGGGGAGGCGGCGGTCCAGGCGGTGGCGGATCTCGGCGCGCGGGGCTGCGGCGCCGCCATCGTCTTCACCGCCGGCTTCGCCGAGACCGGGGAGGCGGGGGCTGCGATGCAGGCCCGGCTGCTGGAGGCGGCGCGGCCGCATGGCCTGCGGCTGCTGGGGCCCAACTGCCTCGGCATGTTCAACGCGACGCTGGGCTACTACCCGATCTTCTCGGCGAGCTTCGAGAATGGCTGGCCGCGGACCGCGCTGCCCCGGATGGGCGGCGTCGGCATCGCAAGCCAGTCCGGCGCCTATGGCAGCCACCTGTTCGCCGCCGCGCGCGACCGCGGCATCGCGACTCCGGTTCTGGTGACCACGGGCAACGAGGCCGATATCGGCCTGGCCGACATCATCGGCTGGATGGCCGGCAGCGACGAGGTCCAGGTCATCGCCGCCTATGCGGAGGGCATCCAGAACGGCCCGCGCTTCGTCGCCGCGCTGGAGGCGGCGCGTCGGGCGGGAAAACCTGTCGTGATGATGAAGGTGGGGCGCAGCGCGCTGGGCATGGCGGCGGCGCAGTCGCACACCGCCTCCATCGCCGGCGACGACCGGGTGATGGACGCGGTGCTGGCCGAATTCGGCGTGCACCGCGCCCGCACCACCGAAGAACTGCTGGATGTCTGCTACGTCGCGCAGCGCGGCATCTTTCCGGCGCGCAACACGCTGGGCGTCGTCACGGTCTCCGGCGGGGCCGGCGTGCTGATGTCGGACGCGGCGGAATCCGTCGGCCTGCCGATGCCGCCGATGCCGGAGGCGGCGCAAGCCAGGCTGAAGCGGATCGTGCCCTTCTCCTCGCCGCTCAACCCGCTGGACTGCACGGCGCAGGCCACCAACGACATGAGCGTGATCGGCACTTTCGCCGAGAGCATGATGGTCGATGGCGGCTATGCCAGCGTCATCGCCTTCTTCACGCAATGGGGGGCCAGCCCCTCCATCGCGCCGCGGCTGCGGACGGAGCTGAAGGCGGTGCTGGACGCGCATCCGGACCGCATCTTCGTCCTTTCCATCCTGGCGCCCCTCGATCGGGTCCGGGAGTGGGAGGCGGATGGGTTCCTCTGCATGGAGGATCCCTCCCGCGCCGTGATCGCGCTCGCCGCGATGGGGCGATTCGGCGAAAGCTTTGCCCGGGATGCGGAGGCCGCCGCGGCGTTGCCGCCCATTCCGCTGCCCGACACCTCGCCGAACGAGGCCGATGCCAAGCGCATCCTGGAGGCCGCCGGCATCCCGATGGTGCCCGAGGCCGCCTGCGCCAGCGTCGAGGATGCGGTGGCCGCTGCCGAGGCCATCGGCTATCCCGTGGTCGCGAAGATCCTGTCGCCGGACATCCTGCACAAATCGGAGATGGGCGGCGTGCTGCTCGGACTGGGCCACGCCGATGCGGTGCGGGCGGGCTTCGCCACGCTGATGCAGCGCGCCCGCGCCCATGCGCCGGAGGCGCGGATCGATGGCGTGCTGGTCGCGAAGCAGGTGACGGGCGGCGTCGAGATCGCGCTCGGCGTGGTGCGCGACCCGGTCTTCGGGCCGATGGCGATGGTCGGCCTCGGCGGCGTCTTCATCGAAATCTTCAAGGACGTCGCCTTCCGCCGCTGCCCGGTGGATGCCGGGCAGGCGGAGGCGATGATCCGATCCCTGCGTGGCTTCCCCTTGCTGGATGGGGCGCGTGGAAAACCGAAGGCCGATGTGGCGGCGCTGGCGCAGGCCCTCGTCGCGCTGTCCCGTTTCGCCGCCGCGGCGGGTCCTCGCCTGGCCTCCGCCGAGATCAACCCGCTGCTGGTGCTGCCGGCGGGGCAAGGCGCCTTCGCGGCCGACGCCGTGATCGAGGTGGCCTGACCATGCCCATCCATTACGAGACGCTGCTGAATTTTCCAATTCCGGAAATTCGCTTGGACCTGCGCTGGCAGGATTCGGCGTTGTATGCGCTGTCGCTGGGCATCGGGCAGGACCCGATGGATGCGGCGGCGCTGCGCTACGTCACGGAAGGCGCCGGAATGCTGGCGCTGCCGACGATGCCGGTGGTGCTTGGCTATCCCGGCTTCTGGCTCGCCGACCCCGCCACCGGCGTGGACGCCGTGAAGCTGGTGGCGGGCGAGCAGTTCGTGGACCTGCACGCGCCGCTGCCGACCGAGGGCCAGATCATCGGGCGGTCCCGCGTCACCGGCCTGGTGGATCGCGGCGCCGGAAAGGGCGCGCTGCTCACCACCGAGCGGGACATCCTGGACGCCGGCTCCGGCCGCCTGCTGGCGACGGTCGGCGGCACCACCTTCCTGCGCGGCGACGGCGGCTTCGGCGGGCCGGACGGGCCGATCCGGCGGCTTGCGGCGGAACCGGGCAGCGCGCCGGCCGTGACGCTGGACCTGCCGACGCGGCCGGAGATGGCGCTGCTGTACCGCCTGAACGGCGACCACAACCCGCTGCACAGCGACCCGGCCCTGGCCGCCAAGGCCGGCTTCCCCCGCCCGATCCTGCACGGCCTCGGCACCTTCGGCGTCGTCGGCCGCGCGTTGCTGGCGCTGGTCTGCGATGGCAATCCGGAGAAATTCGGGCGCATGGAATGCCGTTTCTCCGCCCCGGTCTTCCCGGGCGAGACGATCCGCACCGAGATCTGGCCGGATGCCCAGGGCGCCGCCTTCCGCGCCCGCGTGACCGAACGCGACCTCATCGTCATCAGCCACGGCCGCTTCACCCTCAAGGACAAGCCCCTCGCATGATCAACAAGATCGTCCAGTCGATCGCCGACTCCCTGGACGGGGTGAAGGATGGCGCCACCGTGCTGATGGGCGGCTTCGGCGCCGTCGGCCAACCGGACGAGCTGATCGAGGGCCTGCTGGAACAGGGCGCGCGCGACCTGACCGTGGTTGCCAACAACGCCGGCGCCGGCAAGGTCGGCCTGGCGCGGCTGATGATGGAAGGCCGCGTCCGCAAGATCATCTGCTCCTTCCCCCGCTCCGCCGGCTCCACCGTGTTCGAGGAGCTGTACCGCGCCGGAAAGCTGGAGCTGGAGATCGTGCCGCAGGGCACGCTGGCCGAGCGCATGCGCGCCGCCGGCGCCGGCATCCCGGCCTTCTTCACGCCGACCGGTGCCGGCACGAAGCTCGCCCAGGGCAAGGAAACCCGCGACTTCAACGGCCGCCCGCACGTCATGGAACTGGCCCTGCCCGGCGACGTGGCGCTCATCGAAGCCTGGCAGGCCGATCGCTGGGGCAACCTGACCTATCGGGAATCCGGCCGGAACTTCAACCCGGTGATGGCCATGGCCGCCACCACCACCATCGCCCAGACGCACCACATCCTGGAGCTCGGCGACATCGCCCCGGACCATGTCCACACGCCGGGAATCTTCGTCCAGCGCGTGGTGCAGGTGAGCCGCGGCGCGCCCTGGGTCTGAAGCCCGTCAGTGGGCGGCGATGGTCGCCGCGACGTCCTTCAGCGAATGCCCGGTCAGGTCCTTGGCAATCTCGCCCAGCAGCTTCGCGGACAGCGTCTTGTGGTAGTGCTTGCGCATCTCCCCCAGGGTCCGCGGGGCGGCGATGATGACCAGGCTCTCGATGTGCCCGGCCATCACCTGCTGGTTCAGCATCGCGGCGATGCCGGCGGCGAAGCCGTCCTCGTCCTGCTGGCTGTCGCTGGGGTTGGCGGAGCTGCTGGAATGGCGGCCGCCGGAGCCCTTGTTGTCGCCATCGACCTCCGGCACCTGCATCTCGGCGAGGTCGAGCGTGCCCGCGTCGCCATCGTTGCGGTAGAGCTGAAGCTTCTCGCCATCGGCCACGGCGACATAGGCATTGTTCGGGATATGCATGGGGAACTCCTGGGCCAAAGTGGCCGGACAGGCGCCGAGAAGGGCGCGTGCTGGTATAACGAAGTGGGCGGCAATTGGTTTGGCCGGGTGGAACCGTCGCTGGTCCGGCGATAAGCTTGGGGTGGGCAGGAGGCAGGGTGATGGCGGGTGTGACGCGGCAGGGCATGGCGGCGCGGGTGGCGCAGGACATTCCGGAGGGGTGGTTCGTCAATCTCGGCATCGGCATCCCCACCATGGTGGCGGACCATGTGCCGGTGGAGCGGGAGGTGATCCTGCATTCCGAGAACGGCATCCTGGGCATGGGTCCGGCACCGGAGCCCGGCAAGGGGAACGCCTGGCTGGTGAATGCCGGCAAGCAGCAGGTGACGTTGCGGCCGGGCGGCAGCTTCTTTCATCACGCGGACAGCTTCGGGATGATCCGGGGCGGGCATATCGATCTGTGCGTGCTCGGCGCCTTCGAGGTCGCGGAGACTGGTGACATCGCCAACTGGGCGACCAGCGAGAACGACACGGCGCCGGCGGTGGGGGGGGCCATGGACCTCGCTGCGGGGGCCAAGCGGCTGTGGGTGGTGATGGACCACACCACGAAGGATGGGCGGCCGAAGCTGGTGGAGCGGTGCGGCTATCCGCTGACGGCGCCGGCGGCGGTGCAGCGCATCTACACCAACCTGGCGGTGGTGGATGTGGTGGCGGGGCGCGGCTTCGTGCTGCGGGAGATTTTGGCGGAGGGATTGTCGCTCGCCGATCTCCAGGCGCAGACCGGCGCCGTGCTGCACACCGATTCATGAGCGCCATGCAGCTTCGGCAGGATCGTGCGGGGGCGGTGCTGACGCTGACGCTGGATTACCCGGCGCGGCGCAACGCGCTGGCGATCCCGCTGCGCGACGCGCTGTTCACCGCGCTGGAGGACGGGCAGGGCGACAAGGCCATCCGCGCCGTCGTGCTGACCGGAGCAGGAGGAAATTTTTGCTCGGGCGGCGACATTTCCGGCATGGATGTCAGCGATGCGGAGCAGGGGCGGGAGAGGATGCGGCGGACGCATCGCATCATCCGCCTGATGGTCGGCGGCCGGCTGCCGATCGTGGCGGCGGTGGAGGGCTGGTGCGTCGGCGCCGGCCTGTCCATGGCCTGCGCCTGCGACACCATCGTGGCGGCGGAGGATGCCCGCTTCATGGCCGGCTTCAACAAGGTGGGGCTGATGGCCGATCTCGGCCTGCCCTTCACCCTGCCGGCCCGCATCGGCGCGGCGCGGGCACGGCAGATCCTGCTGTATCCGGCGGCGATCGCGGCGGCGGAGGCGGAGCGCATCGCGCTGGTGGACCGCGTCGTGCCCAAGGGTGATTCGCTGGCGGAGGCGCAGCGTCTGGCCGCGGGGCTCGCCGCGCAGGCCGCGCTGCCCCTCGCGCTGACCAAGCGCATGCTGGCGGAGGGCCTGGAGGCCGCGCTGGAGCGGGAGCGCGACTGGCAGACCATGTGCTTCCTCAGCGCCGACCATGCCGAGGGGCGCGAGGCCTTCATGGCGAAGCGGGAGCCGGTGTTCGGCCCACGTTGACGGCGCTGCCCTTGCGCCGCAGCCTTCGCGCGACGCAAGGGGAGCCCGCTTCATGACCGCATTCTGGCGCATGCCTGCCACCGAACTCGCCGCCCTGATCCGCAGCCGCGAGGCGAGTGCCGTGGAGGTGGCGCGGGATGCGCTGGCGCGACTGGATGCGGCGAACCCCGCGATCAACGCGGTGGTCGACTACCGGCCGGATGACGTGCTGGCGCAGGCCGCGGCGGTGGATGCGACGATGGCGCGCGGCGAGGATGCGGGGCCGATGGCCGGCGTGCCCGTCACCATCAAGGTGAATGCGGACCAGCAGGGCTATGCCACCACCAACGGCCTGCGACTGCAGAAGGACCTGGTGGCGACGCAGGACAACCCGGTGGTGGCCAACCTGCGCAAGGCCGGGGCCGTACTGCTCGGCCGCACCAACACGCCGGCGTTCTCGCTGCGCTGGTTCACCCGCAACGGGCTGCACGGCCACACGAAGAACCCGCGCGACCCCGGCATCACGCCGGGCGGGTCCTCCGGGGGGGCGGCGGCGGCGGTGGCGGCGGGGATCGGCGCGGTGGGGCATGGCACGGATATCGGCGGGTCCATCCGCTACCCGGCCTATGCCTGCGGCGTGCACGGGCTGCGGCCGACGCTGGGGCGGATTCCGGCCTGGAACGCCTCGGGCGCCGAACGCCATGTCGGCGGGCAGTTGATGGCGGTGTCCGGCCCCATCGCGCGCACCATCGGCGATCTGCGGCTGTCCTTCGCCGCGATGTCGGCGCGTGACACCCGCGACCCGTGGTGGGTCGACGCCGCGCCGGAAGGCCCGCCGGCGCCGAAGCGTGCCGCGCTGTGCATCCGCCCGGAAGGCATGCCCACGGCGCCGGAGGTCGAGGCCGCGCTGCGCGATTCGGCGAAGCGGCTGGAGGCGGCCGGCTGGGTGGTGGAGGAGGCCGAATGCCCGCCGCTGCGCGAGCCCGCCGCGATCCAGGCCATGCTGTGGCTGGCCGAGAGCCGCCGCGGCCTGAATGCCAGCCTGCACCAGGAAGCCGACCCCGACGCCAGCTTCGTCTTCGCCCAGATGGAGGCGCTGTGCCCGGTGCCGGACCTGAACGCCTTCATGGACGGGCTGCAGAAGCGCGGCTCCTTCGTCCGCGAATGGATGCGGTTCTTCGAACGCTATCCGGTGGCCATTACCCCCGTCTCGGCCGAACTGCCGTTCAAGGACCAGGACGACGTCAGCAGCCCGGAGGCGTTCCGCCGCATCATGGAGGCGCAGTTGACCCAGGTCGGCCTGCCGCTGATGGGCCTGCCGGGCCTGGTGGTGACGACGGGCCTGGTCGGCCGCGTGCCCGTCGGCGTGCAGCTTCTGGCCGGGCGGTACCGGGAAGACCTGCTGTTCACCGCGGCCGAGGCGATCGAGGCGGCGGGCGTGCCGGCCAGCCCGG
This sequence comes from Falsiroseomonas sp. E2-1-a20, assembly GCF_051433195.1. Taxonomy (NCBI): domain Bacteria; kingdom Pseudomonadati; phylum Pseudomonadota; class Alphaproteobacteria; order Acetobacterales; family Roseomonadaceae; genus Falsiroseomonas; species Falsiroseomonas sp. E2-1-a20. Next base: position 74,394 of record NZ_JBHMFT010000023.1, read on the forward strand.
TGGACCCGGTGCTGGCCTGAGGGAGGACGCCCGAAGGAACGCGGGCCGCGGAAACCCGTTGCGAGGGAAGGGAGGAGGCTGGCCATGACCAAGATCCACTACCGCGTGGTCCCGCATGATGGTGGCTGGGCCTACAAGCTCGGCGACGTGTTTTCCGAACCCTTCCCGAGCCATGCCAAGGCCATGGCGGCCGCGCGGCGCGTGGCGCGGGAACAGCATGTGCCGGGCAGCTCGACGACCATCGAGTACCAGGACGACAAGGGCCAGTGGCACACCGAATACTCGGCCGGGACCGACCGGCCGGATGCGGATGTGCAGCCGTAGTCAGGCCCGGCGTGCACGGCGGCGCAGGACGCCAAGCGCCGCCAGGCCAAGGCCGAACAGCGCCAGGCTGGCCGGTTCCGGCACCGGCACCGGGTCCGCGACCGGCAGGCTGCCGCGGAAGGGCTGGCTGTGCATCTCGCCGCGGCCGTCATAGCGGGCGGCGAACAGCGATCCCTCGATCGGCGTGCCGTTGCGGACGGTGGCCAGCGGCGCCAGCACCGTGCCGCCCCATTGCCGCTGGAAATCCAGGCTGGTGGCGCCGGTGAAGTTCCAGATGACGTCGCGCGCCACCGAGGTCGCGTTCAGGAAGTTCGCCTGGCCGGTATAGGCGGCGCCGCTGACATTGAAGATCGCCGCATCCCGCCCGTTCAGGTTCACGCTGAAGGAGGCGAAGGCCGACAGCTCCGCCACCGTCACGTTGAACACCGCGAGGCCGCTGCCGGCGCTGGCCGTGATCGGCACGTTGTTCGGGAAGCCCGGCGTCGCCGACCCCGGCAGCACGCTGTTCGCCGCCAGGCTGGCGAGCTGCGCCGACAGGTTGGTGAGGGGCGTGACGAAGCTGCTGGTGAAGTCGGGCAGGGGGTTCGGCGCCGCCCCATCCGGGCCGCCGCCGACCGATCGCCCGCCGCCGCCATTCACGTTCAGCATGCCCGCGGCCGAGCCGGCGATGGTGACGCCGCCGCCATTGTTGATGTTCAGCGGCTGGCCGGTGGTGCTGCTGCCATAGACGGTCAGCGCCCGGAACGCCGAGGCCTGGGCCGCGCCCGGATTGTTGTAGAAGGTGGCGCCGGCGGTCAGGTTGCCGCCGATCACGGTGCGGCCCTCGACATCCGAGTTGGTCGCGAAGTCGCCGCTGGTGGTGACGTTGAACTGACGCAGGATATCGAGCGCCTGGAGCGGCGCGGCGCTGGCGCCCGCATGGGCCACGGTCAGGCCGCCGAGGAGTGTGAGGGTGGTCAGCAGGCGGCTCGGCAGATGCATCGAGGGGGTTCCCTTGCGCAGGACTTGATCACTGCGCAAGGCAAGAGCAAGACTGATGCCATCTCGGAACATCTAAAAAATACAGCTACTTGCCGTCTTTTCGACGGACGGCTCCGCATGCCTGTCAGGTTTTCCGACAGGCGCTACATCTGCGCCCGCTGCGTCAGGCTGCCGGCCTCCTCCCGCCGCATCACCGGATGCGGGCCGGGATTGCGGCGCCAGACCGCGTAGGTCAGGACCACGGCGAAGCTGACCCAGGCCAGGTAGGGCACCATCAGCCAGGCGGCCCAGGCCGAGATCGGCGCGAACAGCACGATGCAGGCCAGGATGGACAGCCAGAGCCCGATCGCCTCCACCACCGCCCAGCCGAGCCGCCTCAGGCCGAAGAACACCGCGGACCAGCCGGCATTGAAGACCAGCTGGATGGCCCAGACCACCAGCGCCAGCCCGATCCCGTCCTCCCGCCAGACCAGCCAGCCGGCGGTCGCGATCATCAGGTACAGCACCGACCAGGCGATCGGGAACAGCCAGTTCGGCGGGTTCCAGGACGGCTTGCGGAGCGCCGCGTACCACTTGCCGGGCGTGAAGATCGCGCCCGTGGACGCCGCCGCGAAGCAGGCAACCAGGCAGCTGACGGCGCCGAGGATCAGGGTCCAGTTCATGGAACCTAGATGAGGCCCGGCGCCGGCGCTGTCCACCGCGAAACGCGCCCGGGCGCCGGCCACATTCCGGCGAGAGCCGAACCCGCGCCCCCGTCACCGGTTTTCATCCGGACTGCGGACGTCTAGACTGCACTATTGCAGTTTTATGACAGAGAGGTGGGCGGTGTCCCAGGCGCTGCTGCTGGTGGAGTTGGCGGGCCATGCGGCCCTGCTGCTCTGGGGGCTGCACATGGTGCAGTCCGGCGTGCAGCGCAGCTTCGGGATGCGGCTGCGCCACGTGCTCGGCATCGGGCTCGGCACTCGCTGGCGCGCCGTGCTCGCGGGGCTCGGGATCACGGCGGCGCTGCAATCCTCCACCGCCACGGCGCTGATGCTCGGCAGCTTTGCCGCCGGCGCCGGGGTGGCGCTGGCACCGGCGCTGGCGGCGATGCTGGGGGCCAACCTCGGCACCGCGCTGATCGTGCTGGTGCTGTCCTTCCCGGCGAATGCGCTGGCGCCGGGGCTGGTGCTGGCCGGTGTCGTCGCCTTCCGGCGCAGCGCCGGCGGGCGGGTGCGGGACCTCGGGCGGGTCGCGATCGGGCTCGGGCTGATGCTGACCTCGCTGCACCTGCTGGGTGCGACGATGGCGCCGGTCGGCACCTCCCCCACCCTGCATGTCGTGCTGGACGCCTTCGCCGGCATGCCGCTGCCCAACCTGCTGGTGGCGGCGCTGCTGGCCTGGGCGGCGCATTCCTCGGTCGCCGCAATGCTGTTCATCGCGGCCCTTGTGGCTTCTGGCGCCGTGGGGGCGGAGGCCTGCGTCGCCATGGTGCTCGGCGCCAATATCGGCAGCGCGCTGAACCCGCTGCTGGCCGCGACCGGGGAGATCGGACCGGACCGCGCGCGGCTGCGGGTGGCGCTCGGCAACCTGGCGAACCGGTTGCTGGGTGCCGCCATCGTCCTGGCGCTGCTGCCGCAGGCGGCGGCCTGGCTGGAGCCGATGGGCCGGCTGGCGGCGGCGCAGGCGCATCTCGCCTTCAACCTCGGCACCGCGCTGCTCGCCTGGCCGCTGCTCGGCCCGCTGGCGCGGCTGCTGGAGCGCCTGGTGCCGGACCGCCCACAGGCGGAGGATGCCGGCGCGGCGCGCTACCTGGACAGCGGCGCGCTGGAGACCCCGCCGGTGGCCTTGGCCAATGCGGCGCGGGAGGTGCTGCGCATCGCCGATACCGTGGAGGCCATGCTGGTCGCCTCCACCGCCGCCTTCCAGGAAGGCAGCCGGGAGGGGCCGAAGGCCGCCAAGCGCCTGGACGACGTGGTGGACCGGCTGCACCGCCAGGTGCAGTTCTACCTGGCCCGCATCCCGCAGGACGATCTGGGGGAGGAGGATGCGCGTCGGCTGGCGGAAATCCGTGCCTTCGCGGTGTCGCTCGAACATGCGGGGGACGTGCTGGAGCGGGATCTCGGGGGCCTCGCCACCAAGCGGCTGCGTCGTGGCCTGGTGCTGCCGGCCGACATCGCCGCCGAGATCACCGGCCTGCACCTGCGCCTGCAGGCGCAGCTTCGTCTCGCCGTCGCGGTGTTCATGCGGGAGGATGCCGAGGCCGCCCGCCGCCTGGTACGGGAGAAGGAGGCGCTGCGCGACGCCGAGCGCCTGGCGCTGGCCCGCATGGCCGAGGCCGCGGACCGGTCCGCCGCCGAGGGAGGAGCCGCGGCCGGACTGCTGCTGGATGCGGTGCGCGACCTGCGCCGGATCGGCGCGCATTTCGCGATGGTGGCGCACCCGCTGCTGGAACGCCGCGGCGAGTTGCTGCCGAGCCGGCTGGCGGTCGAAGCTCCCTTGTCCGAGAGCCTCGCCGGCAGCGATTGAACGCGGCCCTCAGTCGAAGGCCATCGCCACTTCGGTGACGGTGGCGGACAGGGTCGCGAGCTGCCGGCCAAGCTCCGCCCGGTTCTGCTGGAACTCGGCCAGGGACTGCCCGCGCAGCGGGGTGCCGTTCGGCAGGGCGACCTGGGTCGGGTTCTGGGCCCGGCCGGCGATGCGGATCTCGTAGTGCAAATGCGGGCCGGTCGACATGCCGGTCGACCCGACGGCACCGATCACCGCGCCCTGCCTTACCCGGTCACCGGCCTTCAGGCCGCGGGTGAAGCGGGACATGTGGGCATAGACCGTCTCCACCCCATTCGGGTGGCGCATCCGCACGGTGCGGCCATAACCGCGCTCGTAGCGGGCGGAAGCGATGACCCCGTCGGCTGCCGCGAAGATCGGCGTGCCGCGCGGCGCGGCGAAATCCAGCCCTTCGTGCCGCCGGCTGTAGCCCAGGACGGGGTGGCGCCGCATGCCGAAGCCGGAGGTCAGCCGCGCGCCATCCAACGGCGTGCGCAGGAAGCCGCCAGCGAGCGGCGTGCCATCCGCGCGGTACCAGGCCACCTCGCCGTCCGGCCCGGCATGGCGCCAGACCTCCATCACCTCACCGCCCAGGGTCAGGGCGGCATGGTGCAGCTGGCCGTGGCCGAGCAGGTCGCCATTCGGGTCGCGCAGGCGCTCGAACGCCACGGCAATGCGGTCGCCCGGCTGCAGGTCGCGCTGGAAATCCACCTCATGCGACAGCGCGCGGATCAAGGCATGGGTGAGGGGTCCGGGCAGGCCGGCGCGGGTGAGGGTGCCGAAGACGCCGCCTTCGATCCGCGCCTCGATCCGCGCCAGGTGGCGGAGGCGGGGCGCGGTGGCTTCCTGCACCACCCAGGCTGCGCCATCCCGGCGCAGGGTGATGGTCTGGCCGGGCTGCGGCGCGATCTCGAGGCCGAGGAGGCCCTCCTCCTCATCCAGCCGGACGCCGACTTCCTGCCCGACGGAGAGGGAACGCGGGTCGAAATGCGGGGTGAGAGCTGCAATTGCGGCATGGGCGTCCTCGGACACCGCACCGGCTTCCTGCAGCAGTCCGCCGAGTGTGTCGCCGGACTGCACGGTGACGATTCGCTGCGCCTCCTCCGGCGGGTCCGATGCGTTGGCAGGGGCCGGAAGGGCGGCCAGGCCAGCGCAGAGGAACAGGGCGAGGCGCAGTTTTAAAGTCATGCTGATTTCATGTCCGGGCTCGTGATGGCCGGGAACTTCTTCAGACAGGCCGCGGCTGTCAACGTAAATCCTGTATGCGCAATGGTACGGAGTCAGCAAAGTCAAGGGGTTGCGGGCGATGGCTGATATGTGACGCATTGCGTGGGGCCGTGTTGACTCCCCCCGGCCTGGGCCGTAGAAGCCGGCCACCGACGCAGAGCCTCACGGTTCGGTCGGGCCGCCGGAAAGCGGGGCTTGCAATCGGCGGAGTGATCCGCTAGATACTCGCCCCCGCTGCAACGGCAGCGGTCTCTCGCAGCGATGCGATAGTGCCGGTGGTCAGGGTTCTGGCCTCGGACGCGACCTTGT